>JBJTXC010000054.1:0-3708 GCA_046082065.1 Burkholderiaceae bacterium | reverse complement strand
ATTGCGCAGTCGCCCGCCAGCGAGTCAATCGCTACCCTGTTTGAGCGTGCGGGTGTACCAGTTGAGTGTGTTGCCGACGTGCGGGGTGCGCAGTGGGCCAAGCTCATCATCAACTGTGCCTACAACGCGCTCTCTGCCATCGCGCAAAAGCCTTACGCTGCATTGGTTGAGGTCGCTGGTGTCAGGGATTTGATGGCAGAAGTCGTCGATGAATGTTTGCGTGTCGCTGCCGCCGATGGGGTCACCGTACCCTGCGATATTCATGCCGCCACACGCCGTATTGCACAGACTATGGCAGGGCAGTATTCATCGACGGCGCAAGATGTGGCGCGCGGCAAGCCGAATGAGATCGACTACTTGAATGGCTATGTCGTGCGGCGCGGTCGCGAGCATGGCATTGCAACGCCCATCAACCAGACGCTGTTGACCCTAGTGAAGCTGGTCGAGAAGCATTGAGGTTCAGGGGCAAACCTTGCCCCTGAATCGAACTTAGCCGATCAGATCGACGCGACCCTTCAGATCCATGATGCCGGTAATCACCGACAGCTTGGGATGCCGAGTATTGACCTCTTTGCGGAACGCCATCAGCGCCTCCGCATGCGACATGGATTCCATATCACGCTCGCTCACCTTATCCGCACCAAAAGCGAGCTTGGCAGCCCCGCAATCACGGTGGCTCAGCGCTACTACGCGTTTAATGTGGTGCAGCCCGACAGTAATGTCGAGGTTATCCCAATAGGTTTTGTGCCAAGGGGCGAACTTCGGGTGCACGGCGCCGATCGGTCCGCCGGCCATCACGAAATGGCTGTAGTTATCACCGAGTTTTTCTCGGTCGATACCAGACAGCAGGCCCATGTATTGCCAGCTCAGCGTCGTGAAGCGCGGGTCGATACAGTTGACCAACATCGCTTCGTAGTTGCCGCTGGCGGCACTAGCGCGACCTGGCATGAAGCCGATCATTCCGCCCGCAACCACCGCAGCACCTGCAGCGAGAAACTGCCGGCGTGAAGTGGTGCCGGTTGCGCCGGGCAGGTGGGCGCAGCATGGGCAGTCTGCAGCGTGCAATTCACTCACGAGTGATTCAAGCATCTTGTCTGACATCACGTTCTCCTATTATTAATGGCATGGCCGCGCACGCCCCGAATCTGCAACGGCGTCCAGCAACATATCAAAATCGCCCGCCTGTCGTTAAAAGCCGGGCTATCCGTTATGGTTAATCGGATCGATACCACCAGTTCATGAGCCCATCCGCTGATTATTTTGAATGCGGGCTCCAGAAATTCGCGCTCGGTTCGATAATGGACAATGAGAATATATCTGTAAACCAGTGCGGGTGTAACGCCGACTGGTTCTGGATTGATAAGTTTTTGATGATCCCGACGTCAATTCGGGAGGCGTTCAATAAGGGACTGCCAACATGAACAAGCAAACATTCGGTTTTATCGCGCTGGCGTTCTGGCTTATGTCTGCACATGCCATCGCTGCTGATTCAGCACCCGCGGCCAAAGATGCGCACGATGCTGCTGCCAAGGATACGCACGCCGCACCTGCCAAAGACGCGAAGGCCGCTGCACCTAAAGATGCGCACGCCGCACCAGCCAAGGAAGCGAAGGCGACTGCAGCGAAAGATGCACACGCTGAATCAGCCAAGGATGCGCATGGCGCCGCGCCCAAAGATGACTCTGCGGCCGCAGATGCAGCGCCGGCCAAGCCAGAGCCCAAGGCAGAACCCAAAGCAGCCGCGCAAAAGCCAAAACGCAAGAAAGCAAAAGCACAGGCAGAGGCCAAGGCAGGATCGAAAGGCCACAGCGCGGATAAGGGCGCTGGCGATCATCACGCGGATGCAGCGCCACCCGTGCCTGCAGCAATTGAGCCCACCACCCGCGTGCGTACGCGCGATCGCGCAGCAGCTACAGGCGCAGTCTCAGCCGAGCAGGCATCTGCTGCACACGACGCACCAGGCAGTGCGCATGCTGATGCGCCGGCTACCGCATCAGTGCCAGAGAAAAAAGATGAACACGGCGCGGCGCACGACGACCACCGAGCGGCGCCTGCATCTGCTGCCAGGCAGGACGCAGGCGGTGCGAAAGCGGCAGACGCTCACCACGCTGATGCGCCACCGTCTGTGCCCGCAGATATTGAGCCGACACAGCGTCAACGCGTGAGATCAACGATCGCAGCGCCAGCACCAGCCGCACCTGCAGCGCATGCGGACTCGGCTGCGCATGATGATCAACATGCCGCCGATGCCCATGGCGCGGCATCGAATACGGGTCACGACACAAAAGCTGCTGCAAAAGACAGCGCGGGGCACGACGCGCATCACGATGCGAAGAAAGATACCGGGCACGCCGCCAAGTCCGTAGATACGCAATCAGCCAGTGCGCCAGCCGGGGAAGAGTGCAACCCGCCGCTGAAAGCCGAGATCGCTTCACTGTTTGATCGCTGGAATGCGTCGTTGCGTACAGGTGATCCAAGAAAGGTGGTTGCCAATTACGCGCCGGATTCCGTGTTGCTGCCGACGGTATCCAACCGTGCCCGTTTCACCATCGCAGAAAAAGAAGACTACTTCATGCATTTCCTGCAGCGGCGTCCGCAAGGCTATATCGACGACCGCATGATTGACGTCGACTGCAACAGCGCGACCGACTCAGGCCTGTACACCTTCCGCTTTTCGGATGGCACCTCGGTGAAAGCACGCTATTCATTCTCTTACAAGAAAATTAATGGCCAGTGGTTGATTACCAGTCATCACTCGTCCGGCATGCCTGAAAAGCCGGAGGCGCATTCGGCCGCCCATGCCGATGCACATGCGGCGCCCAAAGCAACTGACTCGGGTAGCTCAACCAAAGGTTGGGTTCGCTTCCCCTGATGTGAGCACCCAAGCCGCGAGGTATCTGAAATGCGAATACTGGGCCGTTTGCTTCTTTTGCTGACGCTGATTGCGCCGGTACCGCTGTGGGCGGCGATGGAGCCGATCGAGACCAATAACCCCGACATTGTGGTCAAGCGCGTTTTCTGCGTGGACTATAACGTCGGCGGTATTCTGGTGAACAAGAGCAATCGTCCATTTCGCGGTCGTCTGAAATTGGCGGTGCGCGATGAAGAGGGCGACATCGTCGGCCGGCACAGCATACGATTGCGCGCACTGCCCGAAAACGGCACCCGCTTCGACATGTACTACATCAACACGCTCTACTGCTCGCGCCAGACGCTCGAGTTCACGGTTGAGTAAGCCGCTGTAAGAATCGATCTCTTCAGGCCGAGTTCGGTGCTGATGTCATGCCATCGACCTCACCAGATCGGTGCTCGAGACCTCTACGATAAGCAGTTTTTCAGCCCAATCGCCCGCGCCTTGCGGGCGTTTTTCGTTTTGATGGCGTTCATTGATTCGTCGCGCGAATGGAGCGTATACGCGCCATGCTTGGTGTGCAGCGTGCATTGATTTTGCTGTCATCGGTGAAAATCAAACCGCACGCATTGCTGCAAAAAACGCTCGTTGAACTCAAATCGAAGATTGTTTAAACTGATTCGGGGGGTATTGAGGGCTTTTTTTGAAAATAATTTGTGACAATTCCGCAAAGATTGTTTATCTTACGGGCAAAATCATTATTCGAACCGGCGCGCAGTGATTGTTTTGATCGATTGGGCGCGAACCGGTAGCAGCCTATGCCGCTGATGAAATGTAAAGCCGACAGGGTCGCGCAT
>JBJTXC010000053.1:0-7678 GCA_046082065.1 Burkholderiaceae bacterium | reverse complement strand
CCCACCGAGCGGCCGAGTTGATCTGCCATCACGATTAGCACCAGCGAGGGCGGAATGATCTGAGCCAGTGTTCCGGAAGCAGCGATCACACCGGCTGCGATTTTTCGGTCGTAGCCGTAGCGCAGCATCACCGGTAAGGAGATCTGGCCCATCGAGATCACTGACGCCGCCACCACGCCCGTTGTAGCCGCTAAAAGCGCACCAACAAAAATCACTGCATACGCGATACCGCCACGCAGTGGGCCGAACAACTGACCAATGGTGTCGAGTAAATCCTCGGCCATGCCAGAGCGCTCAAGGATCAAACCCATAAAGGTAAAGAAGGGAATGGCGAGCAAGGTGTCGTTGCTCATAATGCCGAACAGCCTATTTGGAAGTGCTTGCAACAGCTCTGGCTTGAGTAATCCCAATTCAATGCCAATCAAGCCAAACAGTAGTCCATTCGCGGCCAGGGAAAAAGCGACCGGGAAGCCTGACAGTAGAAAAACCACCAGCGTGATGAACATCACTGGCGCCATGTTTGCGATTAGAAATTCAGTCATGATCAGGCTCCCTTGGCAACGGGCTGTGCGCTAATGTGTGTCACCTCAGCGAGATTTAGCTGGTTCGCGGCGGCGATTGCTTCGATTTCTTCCTGTGGCGAGGTTTGGTGTTTCTCGAACACGCTAGCATCGACCCGACCCATCAAAAAACCGATGCGCTTGATCAGTTCGGATACACCCTGCAGCGTAAGCAGAAGAAATCCAAGCGGTATCAGGAGCTTCGCGGGCCAGACAATCAAGCCACCGGCATTACTCGACATTTCCTGACTACGGATTGATTCGAACGCGAAGGGCACGGCGAAATACAGAATGAGAAACGTAGCGGGTAACAAGAAAAGCAAAAAACCGAAGACATCAATCCATACTTGAGCGCGTTTGGGAAAGCGACCGACCACGACGTCAATGCGAACATGCTCATTACGTTTCAGGGTGTAGGAAGAGGCGAGCAGGAAAATCGCGCCAAACAGGTACCACTGAATCTCAAGCCACGCATTCGAGCTGATGTTCAGTAAGTAGCGCACCAGTGTGTTGCCGGCACAAATCAGCACAGCTGCCAACAACGCCCAGCTAATACTCAGGCCGATACGCTCGTTCACCGTATCGATCAATTTGGATAGCGACAGGAAGAAGGACATGACGAAGCTCTCTCGAAAGATGGAGGCAGTCGACAGGTCCAGTGGCCACCGATGCGCAGATCGCCATCGAGTGGGTCTCCTTACTTGTTCTTGTTGACTGCCGGGGAAGTCACTGCCACGGGGGCTACGATCCAGGTATCAGGTCGGCGCTGTGGCAAGTGTGCGCAGCAATGTAGCCGCGCTCGATGAGAGCAACAGTGTTGCTAGGCAATAGGCTTAAGGGGCGGGGTTCGAAAGCGAGGTAATTCTCGCTTTATGACGCTTTATTGCAACACGATCGTGAGCTCACTGCTGTATTGGGTTGAAACAGATCTGTTGTTACCCTGAGTCTCGATTAGAGCTGTAGCTGCGCTTTAAGCCTCGCGATCGCAGCGCGTACTTGCGCTGGTGCAGTACCGCCTACGTGCGCACGCGCAGCCACGGAGCCTTCCAGCGTCAATGCTGTATGTACATCCGCTTCAATCAGCTTGGAAAATGCCTGCAACTCTGTCAGCGTCAAGTCAGATAGATCACAACCACGCTGCTCGCAACTACGTACGGCATGCGCTACTGCTTCGTGGGCATCGCGAAATGGCAGGCCTTTTTTTACAAGATAGTCGGCAAGATCAGTCGCCGTCGCATAGCCCTGCAGTGCTGCGGCACGCATGGCCTCTTGCTTGACGGTGATACCACTCGCCATATCGGCAAAAATACGCAATGTGTCGATCACGGTATCGACCGTATCGAACAAAGGCTCTTTATCTTCTTGATTATCTTTGTTGTAGGCAAGGGGTTGTGCCTTCATTAGTGTGAGCAGAGCCATCAAATGCCCATTCACCCGCCCAGTTTTGCCGCGCGCGAGCTCGGGTACGTCAGGATTTTTCTTTTGCGGCATGATCGACGAGCCGGTGCAGAACCGATCAGCGATATCGATAAAGCCAACGCGCGGGCTCATCCAGATCACCAGTTCTTCAGACAGGCGCGACACATGCGTCATCACCAAGGCTGCAGAGGCACAAAACTCAATCGCGAAGTCACGGTCGGACACAGCATCCAGCGAGTTGTGGCAGACGTCATCAAAGCCCAGCGTAGCAGCGACTCGTGCGCGATCAATCGGAAAACTGGTGCCGGCTAATGCGGCGGCACCCAAGGGCAAGCGATTAACCCGTTTGCGGCAGTCAGCCATCCGTTCGGCATCGCGACCAAACATCTCGACATACGCGAGCAAGTGGTGACCAAAGGTCACGGGCTGAGCGACTTGCAGATGTGTAAAACCAGGAAGGATGGTATCTGCGTGTTGTTCAGCAAGCCGCAGCAGCGCTATGCGTAGCGCCTTTAGTAAACCTAGAATGTCGTCTATCGCGCCGCGTAGATACAAGCGAATATCAGTGGCAACTTGATCATTGCGCGAACGACCTGTATGCAGACGTTTACCTGCATCACCCACCAACTCGGTCAGACGCTTCTCGATGTTGAGATGAACATCCTCCAAGTCAAGCGACCAGACAAACTGCCCCGCTTCAATTTCACTCAGAATTTGCGCCATACCGCGCTGAATTTCAGCGTAATCTTGAGTGCTGATGATTTTTTGAGCTGCCAGCATCTCGGCATGCGCGAGCGAACCTTGAATATCGACCGCTGCCAAGCGCTTGTCAAAAAATACCGACGCGGTATAGCGCTTGACCAAGTCAGACACCGGCTCATTGAATCGGGCCGACCAGGCCTCTGCTTTTTTTGAAAATTGATCACTCATGGCGCGATTATAAGGGGCAGCGGCTCAATGATCAGCCGGTGTTTCTGAGACCAGCGGCGACACCATTAATCGATAGATGAATACCGCGATGAACGCGTATATCCGGCTCGCGCCCCTGATCATTATGGCTTCGGTGGCGCCTGATCAATTCAACTTGCAAGTGGTTGAGTGGATCGAGGTAAGGAATGCGATTTTTGATCGATCGCGCCAGCGTCGGGTTGTTTGCCAACCGATCTCGCGAACCGGTAATGATTGATAGCGCTTCGAGCGTTTTTTCGTGTTCGGCGGTGATGCGCGCGAAGATGGTATGCCTGAGTTTGCGATCCGGTACCAACGAGGCGTAGCGCGAGGCGAGTGCAAGATCGGTTTTGGATAGCACCATATCCATATTGGCCAGCAAGGTCGAAAAGAATGGCCATTCCTTCAGCATTGCTCGTAGCAGAGCACGTTTCTTGGTGATGTTGCCATTAGCCTCATCATTCAGCCAACGTTCTACCGCACTACCGAAGCCGTACCAACCGGGTAGAAGTAGCCGACATTGGCCCCAAGAAAAGCTCCAGGGTATGGCGCGCAAGTCTTCAATACGGCGGGTTGATTTGCGCGACGCCGGCCGTGAGCCTATATTCAGCTCGGCAATTTCAGCGATCGGGGTCGCCGCAAAAAAATAATCGGTGAAGCCGGGTGTTTCATACACCAACTGCCGGTACGCACGGTATGCGTACTCGGACAATGTATCCATCACCCGCTCGAACTCGGCAAGGCGCTGCGCTTGTTTGCTGTCGGTATTTGCCGGACGCAAGCTGGCTTCCATCACCGCTGCCACCACCAGTTCAAGATTACGACGGCCAATTTCAGGGTTCGAGAATTTCGACGCAATGATCTCGCCTTGCTCGGTCAGACGGAACTGCCCGTTCACGGTGCCGGCAGGCTGCGCCAGAATCGCGTCATGGCTTGGGCCACCGCCACGACCGACGGTACCGCCACGACCATGAAACAGCCGTAACTTGACGCGATGCCGAGCGAATACGTCGACTAATGCCACCTCGGCTTTGTACAACGACCAGTTCGAGGTCAGAAAGCCGCCGTCCTTGTTGGAATCCGAGTACCCCAGCATGACCTCTTGTAATGCGTGCTGTTGCATTACCAAGGCGCGCACCGGCGGCAGCGATAACCAGCCATCCATGATGCCGGGCGCATTCTGTAAATCCGGAATGGTTTCAAACAGCGGAATTACCATCACGCCGGATTCAAGACTACCGTCAGATTGGACCCGCAGTAATCCCGTTTCTCTTTGCAGCAGCAGCACCTCGAGTAGATCAGAAACAGTTTCAGTGTGCGAGATGATGTAGTTACGAATCGCACGCTCACCAAACGCTGCCCGAACCTCGCGCGCGGCTTTCAGCACGCCCAGCTCGGACACGGTTTCATCCGAGTAGCTGACATAAGGCGAGCGAAGTAATCTCGGTTGCGCCAACTCGGCACTCAACAGAGCGACTTTGTGCTCTTCGCTCAGTTGAGCATAATCTTCCGATAGACCGGCAACGCGGAACAGCTCGGCAATGACGCGTTCATGCACATCCGAGCTCTGACGCATATCGAGTGTCGCGAGGTGAAAGCCGAAGATATCGGCAGCGCGTCGCAAAGTATTCAAGCGAGGTTTTGTCAGCACAAGGCCGTGATTGGCGCGCAGCGAGTCACCGATGATGTCCAAATCTGCAATGAATTGATCCGGTGAGGCATAAGGTTCCGCAGAACCGATTTCATGGCGCAAGATATTCGATACACCGAGACGACGGGCAGTTGCGGCCAAGCGCGCGTACACCAAAATCAACGCGCGCCGGTAGGGTTCGTCCGTGCGATGCGGCGAGCTGTCTGGCGATGCATCAGCCATGGACTGCAGTTCGGCACTGACCGAGACCAGCAAGGTGGAGATCGACAACTCGGCACCGAGGGCGTGAACCTCTTCAAGATAAAACTCGAAAATCGTCGTCGACTGACGCGACATGGCCTGCGCCATGGTGTCGCCATTGACGTTTGGATTGCCATCGCGATCGCCACCGATCCAGCTACCCATTTGCACAAACGGGGGCAAATGCAGCTGACGCAAATTTGGGTACTGCGTCAGCGTTTCATGCTCGATCTCCTCCATCAGACCCGGTAGTTCACGCAGGAACGTGATGCGATAGAACGATAGTGCGTTCTCGATTTCATCGGTAACGGTGAGGCGTTGGTAGCGCAGCATGCGCGTCTGCCAGAGTTTGGCTACCTCCGCATGTAGCAAGGCGGTGTTGCGCTCTCGCTCGGCGGGTGTCGTGGGTTGATCTCGCAACGCCAACAGGCGTGCGATCTCGCGTCCGGCATCGAGAATACTTTTACGTTGCACCTCAGTCGGGTGCGCAGTCAGTACCGGCGAGATCAGCGCACCATCAAAAAACTGCTGAACTGTTTTGCCATTGACTCCGGCTGTCTTGAGGTTGGCGAGTGTCGCCGGGAAACTACCCGGCTGAGGTGAAGAGCCTGCTAGTTGATAAGCGCGTCGCCTGCGGTTGTGGTGCTGGTCTTCTGCGATGTTTGCCAGATGCGAAAAATACGAAAACGCACGTACGACAGCGTTGGTTTGATCGCGGCTGAGTTTTTTCAGCAAACGATCGAGGTCAGCACCGGCAGCCGGATCAGATTCACGCCGGAACCGGACAGCAGTTTGGCGGATGGTCTCGACCACATCAAAGACTGCGTCGCCCTCTTGCTGGCGAATCACGTCACCCAGCAAACGGCCCAGCAAACGAATATCTTCACGCAGTGGTGCATCTTTATCGGTAGTTTTTGCCGATCGTGCCAGCGGGGGAGTTCGAAGCGCCATGATGTCTCAGTCGGGCTGGTGGCCACGCTGCAGGAGGTAGTCGGGGTGATAGAATGCGCCGCGGTTGGCGGCGGCTGCTTTCAGCGTCGCTTGCTCAGCGACCTTCGACCGAAAGACCGCATTGAACGCCACATTTTCCGGAAAACTGATCATTGCCTCACGCGAGAGCCGTCTCGCGATGTGGCAAGCTGAAACGGTTCGCGCACGCCTGCTCGAATTATATCCGCACAGCACTGTCGAAATACTCGGTATGACGACGCGTGGCGACCAAATCCTAGATCGGACCTTGTCCAAGGTCGGCGGCAAAGGATTGTTCGTCAAAGAACTCGAAGTGGCGATGGAAGAGGGCCGTGCCGACCTTGCGGTGCACTCCCTGAAAGACGTGCCGATGGAGCTACCCGAAGGCTTTACTCTGGCCGCAGTGCTCGAGCGTGAAGACCCGCGCGACGCCTTTGTCTCGAATGATTACGACAGCCTCGAGTCGTTGCCGGCCGGTGCGATTGTGGGCACCAGCAGCTTGCGTCGTCAGGCGCTGATCGCGGCGCGCTTCCCGCAACTGAAAATCCATCCGTTGCGCGGTAACCTCGATACCCGGTTGGCAAAGCTCGACCGTGGCGAATACGCCGCGATCATCCTCGCCGCAGCCGGGCTCAAACGACTTGGTATGGCTGACCGTATTCGTGCCTTGATTGACCCATCGCATAGCTTGCCTGCACCAGGACAGGGCGCAATGGCGATCGAGATTCGTAGCGGCCGTGATGACTTGATGCAGCTGTTGTCGCCACTGAATCACGCCGATACCGAGCACGCGGTGCGCGCCGAGCGTCAGCTCTCGCGCAGCTTTGGCGGTAGTTGCCAAATTCCGCTGGCGGCCTTTGCCACCGTGGATCAGCATGCGCTCACCCTGACCGCGATGGTTGCCACGCCGGATGGCAAGCGCATTGCACGGGCCGAGGTACACGGCGCGGCTAACGCGCCGGAAGCCTTGGGCGTTCAAGTCGCGCAAGCGCTCGAGGCGCAGGACGCAACCGCCATCCTCGCTGCCTGTCGCACTGATTAAAACCGGCGCGTGGGCCAGAGCGCTGTGATGATCCGTCCCGTCGTCATCACCCGTCCGCGCGCGCAGGCTGAGGCGCTTGCCGCTCGCTTGGCCGAGCTTGGCGTGGCAGTGCATTGCTTTCCCTTGCTCGAGATACAGCCCATCCAGGATGACGCGGTATTGCGCGACACTTTGGGCCGGCTGCGCGACTACGCCATGGTGGCTTTCGTCAGCCCAAATGCCATTGATGCTGCGTTTGCGTACATTGACCAATGGCCCGTCGAGGTGATCGCCGCAGTCGTAGGTGAGGGCAGTCGGCAAGCCTTGGCACGTTATGGCGTTAACGCCGGTAACGCGCAGATTGTCAGCCCCATCGATCCGAACCGTACCGACTCAGAGACGCTGCTCGAGGTGCTTGATCTGGCGGCGCTTAAAGGACGTCGGGCGCTGATCGTTCGTGCGGAAACGGGAAGAGAGTTATTGGCAGATCGCTTGCGGTCAGCTGACGTCGAGGTGGAACAAATCGCGGCCTACCAGCGCGGCATGCCAGTTTTTGATGCACAGCGCCGCGCACAGCTGGCTGATCTGCTGGCTCAACCGATGTCGTGGGTCATTACCAGCTCTGAAGCCCTGCGATATCTGCTCGAGATGGCTCGGCAATTAGCTGATGAGACGGGCGTAGAGCAGATGTTGGGTTGTCAGTTGATCGTGCCACATCCGCGCATCGCAGAAACCGCATACGCACTTGGATTCACGCAGGTAATGCAGACCGCCTCCGGAGACGAGGCGCTAGTCGCCGCGATACAATCTGCGGCATGAGCGAGCCATCAACACCCGCCAACCAAGCGCCTTCACATACCGCGTCAAGCG
>JBJTXC010000052.1:0-7197 GCA_046082065.1 Burkholderiaceae bacterium | reverse complement strand
GACCACGGTCGGTCGCGCCATTCTTTCCGAGATTTTGCCGAAGGGGTTGCCATTCTCGGCGCTGAATCGTGCGCTGAAGAAGAAAGAAATCTCCAAGCTGATCAACATTTCGTTCCGCAAGTGCGGCTTGCGTGCGACCGCGGTGTTTGCTGACCAGTTGATGCAAGCCGGCTTCCGTTTGGCGACTCGTGCAGGCATTTCGATTTGCGTCGACGACATGCTGGTGCCGCCGCAAAAGTCCACCATCATTTCGCAGGCCGAGCATGAGGTGAAACAAATCGAGCAGCAGTATTCGTCGGGCTTGGTGACTGCGGGCGAGCGCTATAACAAAGTGGTCGACATCTGGGGCAAGGCCGGTGATGAAGTTGGCAAGGCGATGATGGAGCAGCTCAAGGTTGAGAGCGTCGTTAAACGCGACGGTTCGACTGGCACGCAGGAATCGTTCAACGCGATTTACATGATGGCCGACTCCGGTGCGCGTGGTTCGGCAGCGCAGATTCGTCAGCTGGCGGGTATGCGTGGCCTGATGGCGAAGCCGGATGGCTCCATTATCGAAACGCCGATTACTGCGAACTTCCGTGAAGGGCTGAATGTTTTGCAGTACTTCATCTCGACGCACGGTGCGCGTAAAGGCTTGGCTGATACCGCGCTGAAAACAGCGAACTCCGGCTATCTCACACGCCGTCTGGTCGACGTCACCCAAGATTTGGTGGTGGTCGAGGATGATTGCGGCACGGTCAACGGCACTGCCATGAAGGCCTTGGTCGAAGGCGGCGAGGTGATCGAGCCGTTGCGCGATCGTATCCTGGGCCGTGTAGTGGCAACGGATGTGGTCAACCCCGAGTCGCAAGAAACTGTTTACGAGGCCGGCACGCTGCTCGACGAAGATGCGGTTGAAGAAATCGAGCGGATTGGTATCGATGAAGTGAAGGTGCGTACTGCACTCACCTGTGACACGCGCTACGGATTGTGCGCAAAGTGCTACGGTCGTGACCTTGGTCGCGGCATGATGGTCAACGTGGGTGAGGCTGTCGGCGTGATCGCTGCCCAGTCTATCGGTGAGCCCGGCACTCAGCTGACCATGCGTACTTTCCACATCGGCGGTGCTGCATCACGTGCTGCAGTAGCTTCATCGGTGGAAGCAAAGTCGAACGGCACCGTTCGCTTTACCGCCACCATGCGCTACGTTACCAATGGCAAAGGCGATCAGATCGTCATCTCGCGTTCCGGTGAGGTGCTGATCACGGACGACCACGGTCGTGAGCGTGAGCGTCACAAGGTGCCGTATGGCGCGACGCTGATCGTCAAAGACGGTCAAGTCATCAAAGCGGGCACTGCACTGGCCAATTGGGATCCGTTGACGCGTCCGATCATCACCGAATACGCAGGCACGGTGAAGTTTGAAAACGTCGAAGAAGGCTCAACCGTAGCCAAGCAGATTGATGAGGTCACCGGCCTGTCGACATTGGTCGTCATTGATGCCAAGCGTCGTGGTACCACCAGTCGTGCCATGCGTCCGCAAGTCAAACTGATGAATGATCAGGGTCAGGAAGTCAAGATTGCCGGCACCGATCATCCAGTGACGATTGGTTTCCAGGTGGGCGCGCTGATTACGGTGAAAGATGGCCAGCCGGTGTCGGTGGGTGAGGTGCTGGCGCGTATCCCGACCGAATCACAGAAGACGCGTGACATTACCGGTGGTCTGCCGCGTGTGGCTGAACTGTTCGAAGCGCGCTCGCCGAAAGATGCCGGCATGTTGGCCGAGGTGACCGGTACCGTTGCCTTCGGTAAGGAGACCAAAGGCAAGCAGCGCCTTGAAATCACCGACATGGACGGCGAGAAGCACGAGTTCCTGATCACCAAGGACAAGCAGGTACTGGTGCACGATGGTCAGGTCGTGAACAAGGGCGAGATGATCGTCGATGGCCCGGCTGATCCGCAGGACATTTTGCGTCTGCTGGGTGCTGAAGCGCTGGCGCGCTACATCGTGGATGAGGTACAGGATGTGTACCGCCTGCAGGGTGTGAAAATCAACGATAAGCACATCGAAGTGATCGTACGCCAGATGCTGCGCCGAGTGCAGGTGGCCGATGCGGGCGACACCGCCTACATCCCCGGCGAGCAAGTCGAGCGTTCGGAGCTGCTGGACGAGAACGACAGCGTGATCGCTGACGGCAAACGCCCGGCCACGTTTGAGAATGTGCTGTTGGGTATTACCAAGGCATCGCTGTCGACCGATTCGTTCATCTCGGCGGCATCGTTCCAGGAGACCACACGAGTACTCACCGAGGCAGCGATCATGGGCAAGAAAGACACCCTGCGCGGCCTGAAGGAAAACGTCATCGTTGGTCGACTGATCCCTGCGGGTACCGGCTTGGCTTACCACCGTGCGCGCAAGGAGAAGGAAAGCTGGGAAGCCGAGGAGCGCGCAGCAATGCTGGAGGCCGAGGCGGCGCGTGCCTTGCAGGAGGCGGAAGCAGCAACCGCCACGCCTGCGGAGGGCGATGCCGAGGCTTGATCCGGCAGCGGTTTATCAGCCCACAGCTTATTGGCCCGGGAATTCCCGGGCCAATTTCTTGCCAGATCATTAACTGGCCCCTGAGTGGTGGTTGATCATGCAGAAATTTCCCGAGCCGAGCTGGCGAGGGCGCTTGCCGCGCGGCTTGTACTGCCTGCCTGCTGGGTTGACGGCGAGTTTCGGCACATTTATACTCGCGAGTTCTCGAATTTAAGCTCGCCCGGGCTTAAGCGCTCTTTGGTCTGTTTTTCAGTCCCCGACGCTTTACTCCGTGCCGGCAGTTAGCGGCAGCGAAAGCTATTGCATTCCGCTCATAGGCGAGTCGCCCCCGAGATTTCGGGGTTTTAAACCATTTTATTTTTTGTTGGGTTGAACAACCGATGCCAACTATCAGCCAACTGATTCGCAAGCCGCGCACTTCGGTGCGCATCAAGAGCAAATCGCCCGCCTTGCAGAACAGCCCTCAAAAGCGTGGTGTTTGCACTCGTGTTTACACCACCACACCGAAAAAGCCGAACTCGGCGCTGCGTAAGGTCGCCAAGGTGCGCCTCACTAACGGCTTCGAGGTGATCTCCTACATTGGTGGTGAGGGTCACAACCTGCAAGAGCACAGCGTGGTGTTGATCCGCGGCGGTCGTGTCAAAGACTTGCCCGGTGTTCGCTACCACATGGTGCGTGGCTCGCTCGACACCCAGGGTGTCAAAGACCGCAAACAGGCGCGCTCGAAGTACGGCGCCAAGCGCGGCAAGGCCGCTGCAGCCAAGTAATACATTTGTAAAAGCATGGAATCGCTGCGGCGCTGCCGCAGCATGAAGCGGCCCCGGTTGGCCGAGTAAGTGAGTGGGTTTGATGCCCGCTCGTGGCGATGCGAAAGTGTTGCCGACTGAAGAGTGAAAGGAAGTGAGTCATGCCTCGTCGTCGCGAAGTCCCCAAACGCGAAATTCTGCCGGATCCCAAGTACGGCAACGTTGATGTAGCGAAGTTCGTCAACGTGCTTATGCTCTCGGGTAAGAAATCAGTCGCCGAAAACATCATCTACGGCGCGTTTTCACAAATTCAGACCAAGACCGGCAAAGACCCCTTGGAAGTTTTCTCCGCAGCGATCGGCAACTGCAAGCCGATGGTTGAGGTCAAATCCCGACGCGTCGGTGGTGCGAACTATCAGGTACCGGTCGAAGTGCGTCCGGTGCGTCGTATGGCATTGTCGATGCGCTGGTTGCGCGAAGCCGCAAACAAGCGTGGTGAAAAATCCATGGCGCTGCGTTTGGCGGGTGAGTTGCTTGACGCGGCAGAAGGCCGCGGCGGTGCGATGAAGAAGCGAGACGAAGTTCATCGTATGGCAGAAGCGAACAAAGCGTTCTCGCATTTCCGTTTCTGATGCAGGCGGCGGCTACGCAAGCAGCCGCCCGACCCCGAATCTGATGCCGCGTAATTCCCTCGAGCTGACGCCGGTTTCAACCATAGAGAAAGTGTAGGACTTAACCATGGCCCGCAAGACCCCCATAGAGCGCTACCGCAATATTGGCATCTCAGCGCACATTGACGCCGGCAAGACCACCACCACCGAGCGCATCCTTTTCTACACCGGCGTGAACCACAAAATCGGTGAGGTGCACGATGGCGCCGCGACCATGGACTGGATGGAGCAGGAACAAGAGCGTGGCATCACCATTACCTCTGCAGCGACGACCTGCTTCTGGAAGGGAATGGCGAATAACTTCGCTGAGCACCATATCAACATCATCGATACCCCTGGTCACGTTGACTTCACGATTGAGGTCGAGCGCTCCATGCGCGTGCTTGACGGTGCATGCATGGTGTATTGCGCGGTGGGCGGGGTGCAGCCACAGTCCGAGACAGTTTGGCGCCAAGCGAACAAGTACGGTGTGCCGCGTCTGGCGTTCGTCAACAAGATGGACCGCACTGGCGCGAACTTCTTCAAGGTCTACGAGCAAATGCGTAGCCGCTTGAAAGCGAACCCCGTGCCGATTCAGGTGCCGATTGGTGCTGAAGAAAATTTCACCGGCGTGATCGATCTGGTGAAGATGAAGGCAATTATCTGGGACGATGCGACCCAGGGCATGAAATTCAACTACGAAGACATTCCTGCTGATCTTGCCGATGTTGCCGCCGAGTGGCGCGAGAAGATGGTTGAAGTCGCCGCCGAGTCCAGCGAAGAGCTGATGAACAAATATCTCGAAGATGGCGATCTGTCGGAAGAAGACATCAAGAAGGCTTTGCGCACCCGGACCATCGCCGGCGAGATCGTACCGATGTTGTGCGGTACTGCGTTCAAGAACAAGGGCGTACAGGCAATGCTCGACGCGGTGATCGAATATCTGCCATCCCCAGTCGATATTCCGCCGGTGTCGGGCACGGACGAGAACGAACAACCCGCCAGCCGCAAGGCCGACGACAGCGAGAAATTCTCGGCGTTGGCATTCAAAATCATGACCGATCCATTTGTGGGTCAGCTGATTTTCTTCCGCGTCTACTCTGGCGTGGTGAATTCGGGCGATACCATCTATAACCCGGTCAAGAGTAAGAAAGAGCGCGTCGGTCGCATCCTGCAAATGCACGCGAACCAGCGCGAAGAAATCAAGGAAGTGCGCGCAGGTGATATCGCTGCCGCGGTTGGTCTGAAAGAAGCAACGACTGGTGACACGCTGTGTGATCCGAGTGCGGTCATCACGCTCGAGCGCATGGTGTTCCCTGAGCCGGTGATCTCGCAGGCAGTTGAGCCGAAGACCAAGGCAGACCAGGAGAAGATGGGCATCGCGCTGAACCGTTTGGCGCAGGAAGATCCGTCGTTCCGCGTCAAGACCGACGAAGAATCGGGTCAGACCATCATCTCGGGTATGGGCGAATTGCACCTTGAGATTATTGTTGACCGGATGCGCCGTGAATTCGGTGTCGAAGCGACTGTCGGCAAGCCTCAGGTCGCCTACCGCGAGACGATTCGTAAAATCTGCGAAGAAATCGAAGGCAAGTTCGTCAAGCAGTCGGGCGGTCGTGGTCAGTACGGTCACGTGGTGTTGAAAATTGAACCGCAAGAACCGGGCAAAGGCTTTGAGTTTGTTGACGCGATTAAAGGCGGGGTTGTGCCTCGCGAATACATCCCGGCTGTTGAGAAGGGTGTTGTCGAGACGCTGCCCGTTGGCGTGCTGGCCGGCTATCCAGTAGTGGATGTCAAGGTCACGCTGTTCTTCGGCTCGTACCACGATGTGGACTCGAATGAAAATGCGTTCCGCATGGCCGCCTCAATGGCGTTCAAGGATGGCTGCCGCAAAGCGCAGCCCGTGCTGCTCGAGCCGATGATGGCGGTTGAAGTTGAGACGCCGGAAGATTACGCCGGTACCGTGATGGGAGACCTGTCGTCACGTCGCGGTATGGTGCAAGGCATGGATGAAATCCCGGGGGGTGGCGGCAAGATTATTCGTGCCGAAGTGCCATTGTCTGAGATGTTCGGTTACTCGACGTCTTTGCGTTCGGCGACTCAAGGTCGTGCGACTTACTCAATGGAGTTCAAGCACTATTCCGAAGCGCCGAAGAACGTCACCGACGCAATCATTACCTCCAAAGGCAAGTAATTCAAGGGTCAACCGGGACCTGTTCTGGTGCTGGGGCGAATTTAGTAAATCGTTCTTTTTGAAGGAAGAAAAATCATGGCAAAAGGCAAGTTTGAGCGGACGAAGCCGCACGTGAATGTGGGGACGATTGGTCACGTTGATCATGGCAAGACGACCTTGACGGCGGCGATAGCGACGGTGCTGTCGGCGAAGTTTGGTGGCGAGGCGAAGAAATACGACGAGATTGATGCGGCGCCGGAAGAGAAGGCGCGCGGTATTACGATTAACACGGCGCACGTGGAGTACGAGACGCAGGCGCGTCACTACGCGCACGTGGACTGCCCGGGCCATGCGGATTATGTGAAGAACATGATCACGGGCGCGGCGCAAATGGACGGCGCGATTTTGGTGTGCTCGGCCGCAGACGGCCCGATGCCGCAGACCCGCGAGCATATTTTGCTGGCGCGTCAGGTCGGTGTGCCGTACATCATCGTGTTCCTCAACAAGTGCGACATGGTCGATGACGCTGAGTTGCTGGAGCTAGTGGAGATGGAAGTACGCGAGCTGCTCTCGAAGTACGAATTCCCCGGCGACGATCTGCCGATCATCCGCGGCTCAGCCAAGCTGGCCTTGGAAGGCGACAAGGGTGATTTGGGCGAAGGCGCGATCATGAAGCTCGCTGAAGCACTCGATAGCTACATCCCGACCCCGGAGCGCGCGATTGATGGCGCGTTCCTGATGCCGGTAGAAGACGTGTTCTCGATCTCGGGCCGCGGTACGGTGGTCACGGGTCGTGTAGAGCGCGGCATCATCAAGGTGGGCGAGGAAATCGAGATTGTGGGTATTCGCGACACCCAAAAGACCACCTGCACGGGAGTGGAGATGTTCCGCAAGCTGCTGGACCAGGGTCAGGCGGGCGACAACGTGGGTGTATTGCTGCGTGGTACCAAGCGTGAGGACGTTGAGCGTGGTCAGGTATTGGCCAAGCCGGGTTCGATCAAGCCGCACAAGCACTTTACGGGCGAGATTTATGTGTTGTCGAAGGAAGAGGGTGGTCGTCATACGCCGTTTTTCAACAACTACCGTCCGCAGTTTTACTTCCGTACGACG
>JBJTXC010000051.1:0-2594 GCA_046082065.1 Burkholderiaceae bacterium | reverse complement strand
CCAAACCAAACCGTTTGATAACCCTTGGCCGAGCTCATAAGCCAACCAGATACGGGTATCGCCAGCATCAGCACATACAGCACAGTATGCCCAATATGTGACGCAATGCGCTGTAGGTTGGGCATTTGCGCAGGCAGTGCTGGCGGTTGATGCGTTAGTCGCCAGCCAAGACGAATCAGTACGAGCAGAAATACGGTAACGCCAAACCATTTATGCCACGAGTACAGCTGTAGCTTGCGTGGTGACATCGAAAGATCACTCATGTATTGCCCGAGCGTGAATAACCCGATAATCAGTAAAGCGATCAACCAATGCAAAACCTTCGCAGTACCGGTGTAGTGCTGCGGTATAGCGACTGCGGCGCTTTCAATGCTGTTCATAGCGTGTCCCTGATTGGATGTTTACCATGAGTGCCTATGAGTGACTGGTGTTGAATGCGTAAGCATCCATCGCTAAAACATAATCACTGATGCCGGTGTGTAAATGTTCGACGTCAGGTTGCGACCCGGCAGCGCCCAGCGCAACATACAGCGGCTGCAAGTGTTCATCGGTTGGGTGCGCGCGCGCCGCGCCGGGCGCTTGCTGCCGGTAGTCGAGTAATGCAGCGATATTGTGTTGCTGTAGTTGCTCGGTCATCCAGTTCGGGAAATCACGCAGATAGTCGAACGCGGCGCCAGACTGCGCGCTGGCGATGCGGTAATCACCGAGATTGTGCGTGATGTTGCCCGACCCGACGATCAGAAAGCCTTTATCGCGCAGCGGCGCCAGCGCCTGACCCAGTCGATATGCGCCGGCCACCCCAAATTCACTCTGCAGGGAGACGGGTACGATTGGCACATCGGCATCCGGGTGCATCTGCCGCATGGGCACCCAGGCACCATGATCCAAACCGCGCGACGGCGCTTCATCCACCGTCAAGTCGGCCGCTCGCAGTGTGTCGATCACCTCGCGCGCGGCTTCCGGGCAACCCGATGCGGGGTACTGGATTTCATATAACTCAGCGGGGAAACCATAAAGATCATGGATGGTCTCCAGTCGCTCGCCGGTGCCAACTGCCGCCATTCTGGTTTCCCAATGCGGACTCACGATCACGACGGCGCGCGGGCGAGGCAGTTCGGCAGCCACCCGGCTCATGGCGAGGCCGGCAGCACCCGGACGAAGTGCGAAGGTCGGGGCACCGTGCGGCAGGAATAGGGTAGGCAAGTTCACTTTGAAGACTCCGTTTGATGGCCGCAACTTTACCCGTGCTAATCGATTAAAAAAAGGAGACAATCTGCAAATCTTTGTTCCATTCAAAGCAACAATGGATCGATTTTCAGCGATGCGCGTGTTTGTCCGAGTTGCCGAATTAAGTAGTTTTTCGGCGGTGGCGCAGCAAATGGGGGTGGCTCGATCGGTGGTGACCTGACAAGTCGCTGCGCTGGAGCAGCATCTCGGCGTCAAGCTGATGGCACGCAGCACGCGGCGGCTGACGCTTACCTCGGCGGGGGCGGCCTATCTGGAAAAATGCCGCGTGATCCTGAATTTGGTTGAGGCTGCAGAGACCGGTATCGCCGAGCAAAGGCAAAGTCCGCGCGGACATATCCGGGTCAGCCTGCCGCTCAGCTTTGGTCTGAAACGCGTGTTGCCGCCGCTGCTCGACTTAGCCTGAGATCATCCGGACGTGTCGATCGATATGGACTACTCCGATCGCCGCGTGAATCTGATTGAGGAAGGCTTCGACCTCGCCATTCGCATCACCGCCCAACCCGGACCGAACGAGGTCGCTCGCAAAATGGGTAGCATCAGCTTGCACACGCTGGCGTCACCCGATTACCTGGCGAGATTTGGCAAGCCCTTGCATCCATCGGCGCTCGCACAACATGAATGTCTTGCCTATAACAGCCCGGGGGCAACATCGAGTTGGACCTATCGCGTTGATGGCAATTGGAAAAATTTTGCGGTGCCATCGCGTATCAGCGCTGGCAACGGTGAAGCGCTGACCGAAGCGGCGGCGCAGGGCCTGGGTATTACCGTGCAGCCGGATTTTGTCGCCGAGCCTTATCTTGCCACGGGGCGTGTCGTCAAGCTGCTGGAAGAATTTGCTTTACCTGAACTCGGTTTGTATACGATCTTGCCCGGTCATCGGCAAGTGCCGCATCGCGTACGTGTGTTGATGGATTTTCTGGCTCCTTCTCTACCATCGCTTCCTGCAAGGTTTTAGTGATGGGCTTGGCAAAGTAGCGCAGTACCGTGCTTTTACCGGTTTTGACTTCGACGCTCACGGTCATGCCCGGCTGAAGCTGGATTGCCGCACCGGCCTAGCGGCTTCGTCAACTTCGCAATGAATCATTTTAATACCGGGGTCGCTACGGGTACGCCGAGTACCCAGTTTACCGTTGCAGATGTGCTGGTTGGCGGGAATGAAAGTACTACCTACCTTGCCTATGATCATGACGGCACGGGTATTTCGGCCATTATCGCGCTCGAAGGCGTATCTGCTTCTGCGTATAAAATAGCGACTGGGGTGGCGTAATTCGCCCGACGTGGACGCGGGTTAATGTGCAACGCAAATCCATCAACTAAAAAACTACCGCAAGGATAATGCCAGTCAG
>JBJTXC010000050.1:0-6824 GCA_046082065.1 Burkholderiaceae bacterium | reverse complement strand
ACAACATCGGCATTAACGTCAACACCAGCCGGGTATTCCGAACGATTTCTCTAAGCCATACCAACCCTTACTTTACTGAGGATGGTGTGAGCCGAACCGTCGATTTGTTCTACCGTACATCGCGACCGCCGATTTTCTTTACCGATATTAATTACCTGATCGTTACCCGCGGTGGATCGGTGAACTTTGGTGTGCCGTTCACCGAATTTGATCGCGTGTTTCTGGGCGTTGGCTACGAAGATACGACAGTGACGGCGTATTCGAACAGTCCGCAGCGATATCGTGATTTCGTGGCCGACAATGATGGGCCCGCCAATGGTGTTGGATCAGCCCAAACCTCAGCAGTACCGCTCACTGCTGCATGGCAGCGTGACGAGCGTGATAGCGCACTGATCCCGACCAAGGGCCGCTATCGGCGGGCAAGCCTTGAACTATCTGGCGTGGGCAGTTCCCGGTACTACCGCTCTTCCTACCAAGATCAATATTTTTGGCCGGTGGCGAGCGCGATCACGTTGGCGGTTAATGGCGAGGTGAATTACGGTGATGGTCTTGCCGGTGACCCCTACCCGATTTTCAAGAACTTTTACGCGGGTGGTATCGGCTCCGTGCGCGGTTTCGCGGCTGGTACGTTGAACGTCTCGGGAACGCGACCGACGGGTAGCATCTTCAGACTACCCATTGGTGGCTCAGCCCGCCTGATTGGTAACGCCGAGTTGCAGTTCCCTTTCCCGGGCACCGGGGTTGATCGCAGCTTGCGCTGGTTTACATTCCTTGACGCGGGCCAGGTCTGGAACCCGAATGAAGGTGAAAACATCCGTCTCAGTGATCTTCGCTACAGCACCGGCCTCGGGATTTCCTGGATTTCACCGGTCGGACCACTCAAGCTGTCGTTGGCTTATCCGATCAACGATAAGCCGGGCGATTATGTGCAGCGCTTCCAGTTCCAGCTAGGTACCGGCTTCTGAGGCGCAGTGGCATAATCGGGGTTTCCGTTATGGAGAATGAAGTGAAATCTGTGCTTAAAAAAGCAACTTATTTGGTGCTGGGTATGTATGCCCTGGTGGCGGCGCCGCTGGCCAGTAGTGCTCAGGAACTGAAAATCGGCTTTGTGAATACCGAGCGTATTTTTCGTGAAGCCACGCCCGCCAAGGCCGCGACTGCCAAGCTGGAGCAAGAGTTTTCCCGTCGCGACAAAGACATGCAAGATTTGGCTGCGCGTGTGAAGTCAGCGGCAGAGAAGCTCGACAAAGATGCACCGGTGCTGTCCGACGCCGAGCGCGTCAAGCGTCAGCGCGAGTTGTCCGAAATGGACAAAGACTATCAGCGTCGTCAGCGCGAGTTTCGGGAAGATTTGAATCAGCGCCGCAATGAAGAGCTGGCCGCAGTACTCGAGAAGGCCAACAAAGTGATTCGTCAGCTGGCCGAGACAGAGAAATACGACATCGTGTTTCAGGAAGCGGTTTACTTCAGCCCGCGCATCGACATCACCGACAAAGTGCTGAAGGCACTCAACGCAAAATAAGACAGGATCACCGCCATGGGCACTCGACTGGGCGACTTGGTCGATAGCTTGGGCGGGGAGTTGATCGGCGATCCCGAGCTCGACATTATCGGGATCGCGCCATTGGACGCTGCGGGTCCTTCGCACATCACCTTTCTGTCCAACCCGAAGCTGCGTACGCAAGCGGCTGAGACGCATGCCGCTGCGTTGATCTTGTCACCCCGGGATCACCCGCAACTGTCGAGCTATGCAGGTGCACGGGTGCTGACAGACAACCCATACGCTTACTTCGCTCGAGCGGCGCAGCGTTTCGCGGCAACTTCTGCGGTATCTCCACCGGTTGGTGTGCATCCCCATGCATGGGTTGACCCGACGGCCACGCTAGCGACGAGCGCAAGCATCGGCCCGGGCGCCACCATTGAGGCGGGTGCGCAGATCGGCGAGCACTGCGTGATTGGTGCCGGCTGTCATGTAGGCCGTAACGCGTTCATCGGTGCGCATACCTTGCTGCACCCTCGTGTGAGTTTCTTGGCGAACTGCCGTATTGGCGAGCGCGGCATCATTCAATCCGGCGCAGTGATTGGCGGCGATGGTTTCGGCTTTGCCAACGAGGCGGGCCACTGGATAAAAATTCCGCAAATGGGTGGTGTGCGGATTGGCGATGATGTGGAAATCGGCGCCAACACCACCATTGATCGTGGTGCACTGGAAGATACCGTGATCGAAGACGGTGTCAAGCTCGACAACCAGATTCAAATTGCGCACAACTGTGTGATTGGTGCGCACACTGCAATGGCCGGCTGCGTCGGGGTAGCCGGTAGTGCAAAAATTGGCAAGCACTGCACCTTTGGTGGCGCGGCGATGATCCTGGGTCATTTGACGATTGCCGACCATGTGCATATTTCTTCAGGCAGCTTGGTATCGCGCTCGATTCTTGAGCCGGGCCAGTACACCGGGTTTTACCCTTTGGCCAAGAACGCTGACTGGGAGAAAACCGCCGCCGTCGTGCGTCAACTCGATGGTATGCGCGACCGCTTGCGTGCGCTGGAAAAGCTGGTCAAGTCGCTCGGTGTTGATCAACGGTGAATCAATGTAACCCCAAAAAATGAGATTAGGCACAACCATAATGAAAAGCCTGGACATCAACCAAATCAAACAATACCTGCCGCATCGTTATCCCTTGCTGCTGGTCGATCGCGTGATCGACTGGGAAGCGGGCAAGCATATCCGTGCGATCAAGAACGTCAGTGCCAATGAAGAGTTTTTCAATTGTCACTTCCCGCACAAACCCGTGATGCCGGGCGTGCTGATGATTGAAGCGTTAGCGCAAAGCGCTGCCTTGCTCGCGTTTCTGACCATGGGGCAAAAACCGGACGATAACGCAGTGGTTTATTTTGTGGGTATTGACGGTGCGCGTTTCAAGCGGCCGGTTGAGCCGGGTGATCAGCTGGTGATGGAGGTCGAGATTTTGCGTCAGTCGCGCGGTATCTGGAAGTTTCAAGCCAAGGCCCTGGTCGATGGCCAGCTCGCGGTCGAGGCGGAGCTGATGTGTACCATGCGCAGCATTAACGAGCCTGACCCGGTAACTGCAGCATGACCATGATTCACCCTAGTGCACTGGTTGACCCCGCTGCTGAGCTCGACAGCACGGTCGAGGTCGGTGCGTACAGCGTGATCGGCCCGCTGGTCAAGATTGGGCCGCGCACCAAGATTGGACCGCATGTGGTGATTGACGGTGATACAACCATCGGTGCAGACAATATCTTTTATCAGTTTTCTTCGATCGGCGCGCCACCGCAAGACAAAAAATACGGTGGTGAGCCAACGCGTTTGGAGATCGGTGATCGCAATACCATACGCGAGTTTTGTACATTTAATCGAGGCACGGTCCAAGACGTCGGTGTCACGCGTCTGGGTAACGATAACTGGATCATGGCCTATGTGCATCTGGCGCATGACTGTCAGGTGGGTAACCACACCATCTTCGCAAACAATGCGCAACTGGCCGGCCACGTGCAAGTCGGCGACTGGGCCATACTTGGTGGTCATTCCGGTGTGCACCAGTTCTGCAAAATAGGTGCGCACGCAATGCTTGGTATGTTCACCAGCCTGACGCAGGATGTGCCACCGTTCGTTATCTTGAGCGGTAACCCCGCAGCGCCGCATGGTGTGAATATTGAAGGTTTGCGTCGGCGCGGGTTTTCGCGTGAAGAAATCGATGCCATTCGTAACGCCTATCGTCTGATCTACAAATCGGGCCTCACGCTCGACGAGGCCAAGCTGGCATTGGCGAATGAAGCGCAGTCGCAGCCAGCGGTATCGGCGCATCTGAACACCCTGCTTGAATTTCTCGAGAGCGTGACGCGTGGCATTGTCCGCTGATCTCACGCTGGCTCTGGTGGCCGGCGAAGCCTCGGGCGATTTACTCGCCAGTCGTATGCTGTCTGGCTTGCGCCCCATGCTGCCGGACGTTCGATTGCACGGGATTGGTGGTCCGTTGATGGCGGAGTACGGCTTCGTATCTGACTACCCGATGGAAAAACTCGCGGTGCGCGGACTATTCGAGGTGTTGTCACACTACCGCGATCTCAAGGCGCTGCGCGATGAGTTGCGTGAGCGTTTGCTGGAAGAACGTCCTGCGGTGTTTGTCGGTGTCGATGCGCCCGACTTCAATCTCGATCTTGAAATTCAACTCAAGCAGGCGGGTATACCCACGCTGCATTTTGTCAGCCCCTCGGTGTGGGCATGGCGACGTGGTCGGATCAAGAAAATCAGACGTGCGGTATCTCACATGCTGGTGATTTTTCCGTTTGAAGAGGCGATCTACAACAAGGCGGGCATTCCGGTGACCTATGTCGGCCATCCGCTGGCGGAAATGATCCCAATGGACCCCGACCAGGATGCGGCGCGCGATGCGCTTGGGATTGCGCGAGACGCGCGTATCGTCACCATACTTCCCGGTAGCAGATTATCCGAGTTGAAGTACAACACCCGCGCGTTTCTCGAGACGGCTGCCCTGCTGAAAAAACGCGATCCCAAGGTCCAGTTTCTGATGCCCATGGCGGGCGATACGCAGCGCGCATTCATCGAGCAGTTCATGACGCCTGAACTCAAGTCGCTGCCACTGCAGATCATGACTGGTCGGTCGTATGAAGCGATCGCTGCGTGTGATGCCGCCCTCGTGGCCAGCGGTACGGCGACGCTGGAAGTCGCTTTGTTCAAGAAGCCGATGGTCATCAGTTACCGCATGAACCCGGCCAGCTGGCAGGTTTTACGGTTGATGGCGTATCAGCCATGGGTTGGGCTGCCGAATATTATGGCGCGCGAGTTCCTCGTGCCGGAGCTGCTGCAGGATAGGGCGACGCCCGCCGGTTTGTCGTCGGCGCTGTGGGCACAGCTATCGAATGATCAAAACCGTCAGCGCCTGCGGCGACGCTTTGTCGACCTGCACCACGATTTAATGCGCAATACTGCTTCGCAGAGTGCGCATGCCGTGATGGAGCTGTTGTCGCAGGCCGGCCGGCTCTGATTGCAGCGCTAATTTCGTCGTTGAACACAGTCTCCTTATTCGACAACGCTGGCGAGGTGGTTTGTGGTGTTGATGAAGCGGGCCGAGGGCCATTAGCGGGGCCAGTGTTTGCGGCTGCGGTGATTCTTGATCCGAGCAAACCGATCGCTGGCTTGCGCGACTCCAAAAAACTCAGCGCAAGTCGGCGCGACCAACTTGCAATGCTGATTCAGCGTGATGCATTGGCCTGGTCGATCGCGCAATGCTCTGCAGCCGAAATTGATGCATTAAATATTCTTCAAGCGACTATGCTCGCCATGCGACGTGCGATCGAGGGACTCTCAGTGGTGCCGACGCTTGCACTGATTGATGGTAACCGCTGCCCGGTCACGACAGTGAGGACTGAAGCAATCATCAAGGGTGATGACAAAGTGATGGCGATCTCTGCCGCCTCGATACTTGCCAAGACCGCACGCGACGCACTGCTGACAGACATGCACACACGTTACCCGCAATATGGGTTTGATCAGCATAAGGGCTATCCCACTGCGCTCCATCTGGCGCGCCTGCGTGAGTACGGCGTCACACCCGAGCATCGTCGATCATTTGCGCCGGTGCGCGAATTGCTGAGTGAGATGTGATCATGAATCTGCGCAGTATTCAGTCACGCGATAACCCGCAATACAAACAACTCAAGCAGTGGGCGAGTAGTGCGCAAGCGCGTCGCAAAGCCGGCATGACGCTGCTGGATGGAGTTCATTTGTGCGAGTCATGGCTCACGCATCGCGGCATGCCAGCGCTGTGTGTCGTCGCTGAATCTGCGCTCAACCATCCTGAGGTGGCCACCATCGTCGCGCAGTGTCAATCTGAAGCAAGCTCAAACTCAAGCGCTGACTCTGCCACTTGCGTATTGCTGTCGGATGCCTTATTTACGCCGCTCGGTCAGGTCGAACACGGCGTGGGTATATTGTTCGCGGTCAGCGTACCTGATGCGACCGGCGGTGAGCTTGCATCCCAACGCCTAGAGAAACCGGCACTGCTGATCGACTCGGTGCAAGACCCCGGTAACCTCGGCACCATCTTGCGAACCGCAGCAGCGGCAGGAATTGAACAAATTTACTGTGGCCCGGGAACAGCGTCCGTGTGGTCACCAAAGGTACTTCGTGCCGGTATGGGTGCGCATTTCATTCTGGAGATTCATGAAGACGTCGATCTGGCACAGTTAATCAAGAACGCTGCGGTACCGGTGTATGCCACCCGACCTGATACGCCAAACAGTATCTACAGTACCGACCTTCGCGCACCCTCAGCCTGGTTATTTGGCCATGAGGGTAAGGGTGTGTCTGAGGAATTACTCGCGCTGGCAACGCAACGACTCTCCATCCCGCAAAGCACCCAAGTCGAGTCATTGAATGTGGCGGCGAGTGTGGCGATTTGTTTATTCGAGCAGCGTCGACAAAGAGGTTAGTGCTATCAATTGCTGTCCCCGAAGCTTTTTCACTGTACCTAAAGCCTCTTAAAAAATGAGTGTCGCTAAGCGGCACGCGCGCCAGCTAGGCGGGGGCGGCGAAGACAGTACTGGACGTACGGCGATACGCCCCCAACAACGCCAGCGGCCCCAGCCGACAGCTTCTGCCTAGTAGGAGCGTTTTTCGAGTTTAAGCTCGTGCAATATCATCGTCGCAATCTCCTCGATGGATTTGACGGTGGTGGACACCCAGCGTATCCCCTCGCGCTGCATCATCCTCTCGGCTTCATTCACCTCGTAGCGGCAATTTTCCAGTGAGGCGTATTTACTACCCGGTCGCCGCTCAT
>JBJTXC010000049.1:0-2043 GCA_046082065.1 Burkholderiaceae bacterium | reverse complement strand
CAACCACGTGCCGGCGGCGAGCGCCTCAAGCGCGACCCCACACGGCCTTCACGCACCCTTAAAAACCTGTTCCAAGAGGCGGCGCTCCCCGCGCAGCAGCGGCCTTGGCTACCCCTGGCGTATCTTGACGGCCAATTGGTGTTCGCCGCCGGGCTCGGCATGGACGTGCGCCACGCCGATGCGCGCGGCGGCGTTGTGCTGGGCTGGCGCGGTGCGTGACCCCGTGCCGAGCGTTGGCTTTCGAGGTTGCACCATGTAAAATCGCGGGTTTGTTCGAAAGCAAGTCCGCTTCTCATGTCTTTGATTGTTCACAAGTACGGCGGTACCTCGATGGGCTCGACCGAGCGCATCAAGAATGTCGCCAAACGCGTCGCCAAATGGCACGACGCCGGCCATCAGATTGTGGTGGTGCCTTCGGCGATGTCAGGCGAAACCAACCGCTTGCTCGGTCTTGCCAAAGAAATTACGACGTCGCCCGATCCGCGTGAGCTCGATATGCTGGCCTCGACCGGTGAGCAGGCCTCGGTAGCATTATTGGCTATTGCGTTGCAGTCGATTGGCAAACAGGCGGTGTCATACACCGGTTGGCAGGTGCCGATTGTCACTGACAATGCCTACACCAAGGCGCGCATTCAATCGATCGATGATGTCAAGGTACGTAAGGATCTCGACGCCGGACGCATCGTCATCATCACCGGGTTTCAAGGTATTGATGCCGCGGGCAACATCACCACGCTGGGTCGCGGTGGTTCAGATACTTCTGCGGTTGCCGTGGCTGCAGCCCTGAAAGCGGCCGAGTGCCTGATCTACACCGATGTGGATGGTGTTTACACCACCGATCCGCGCGTGGTTTCGGAAGCGCGTCGATTAAAAACCGTTACCTTCGAAGAGATGCTCGAGATGGCGTCGCTCGGCTCGAAGGTGCTGCAAATTCGATCGGTTGAATTCGCCGGTAATTATCAAATGCCAACACGTGTGCTGTCGTCGCTCACCGACCCGCTGATGCCGTTGGAAGAAGAAGCCAGCTCTGGCACCCTGATCTCGTTTGAGGAAGAGTCTGACATGGAACAAGCAACCATCACCGGCATTGCGTTCAGCCGCGATGAAGCCAAGATCACTGTGATGGGCGTCCCCGACCGCCCCGGTATTGCCTACCAAATTCTGGGCCCCGTCGCTGATGCCAACATTGAAGTCGACATGATTATCCAGAATCAGTCTGTGGCGGGCGTCGCTGATTTCACCTTCACAGTGCCGCGCGCCGACTACGACAAAGCCATGAAACTGGTCGACGGCGAAATCAAAACCAAGCTCGGCGCCGGTGGCATCGAGGGTGACGCCAAGGTATCGAAGGTGTCGGTGGTTGGCGTGGGTATGCGTAGCCATGTAGGCATCGCCTCGCAGATGTTCCGGACGCTATCAGAAGAGGGCATCAACATTCAGATGATCTCCACCTCGGAAATCAAGATCTCGGTGCTGATCGATGAGAAGTACACCGAGCTCGCGGTACGCGCGCTGCACAAGGGTTTTGGGCTCGAGAAGGGCTGAAATCCTGCTTCAAAAACGCCTGATTGATTGACCAAATCAGGCGTGAAAGTTACTATTTGCCGCTTTTCAGCCTTGCAAACTGTGCAAGGCTGGTGGATTGGAGACCTGGCCGAGTGGTCGAAGGCACTTCCCTGCTAAGGAAGCATATGGGCTTAAACCTGTATCGAGGGTTCGAATCCCTCGGTCTCCGCCAAGACATATAAAATCTAGGAAATCCCAGTAAAATCAAGCAGTTAGGGATTCCTAGATTTTTCACTTTTACACATGTTTTTTACACATGTGTTCAAAATTGAACGAGAGCGATTCGGTTCTCGGCTCAGTCATCAAGATCTGAGTCTCTTTCAAATACTGCGAAAGGACTTAGCATGTCAAAGCGAATAGCAATCTATGCCCGTGTCTCCACCGACAAACAGACAGTAGAGAATCAACTTATAGAACTACGCAATCTCTGTGAACGACTCGACTACACCATCGTTCAAGAATACACAGACAACGGCA
>JBJTXC010000048.1:0-12675 GCA_046082065.1 Burkholderiaceae bacterium | reverse complement strand
TACAGTTGGCGCAGGGAATAAGCCTAGACCAGCGCGTCCGAATGTGTGTAGCAATGCATTGTCATCAAACTCGCCAATCAGATCGGGTTGGATGTCATTCAACTCAAGCCAGTGATCGCTGCGGGCTCTGATGGCATTGTTACGAGTGGGCAGCAGCATCGGCGCGCCCGTCAGACTTTTCGGAAACCCTTTCCGGTAGCGTTCCGCCAATGCAGGCACGGCGTATAAGCTGATCTGTGTCTCACCCAACAAGTGACTAAACACGCGCAAGGAAGAGCCCGGCGGTACCGCGCGGTCCGTCAGCATGACATCGAGCTTGTGAACAGAAAGTTTGCCCAGCAACGACTCGAACTGCTCCTCGTAACATATCAAGCGTACACGTTGAGGTAGCGCCAACGCTGCGTCGAGCATGCGCGAAGCAATCAGCTTGGGCAAAGAATCCGAGATGCCAACGGTCAGCCGCATGACGGGTTCGGTATCGACATCCGACAATGCTTCCTGCAACTGCTCACCCAACAAGAAAATCTGGTCGGCATAACGTAATGCGACTTGTCCAGCTTCGGTCAGCACCAATCGTCGCCCTTGCGGTTTGAACAGGGCTTTGCCGACAGCTTGCTCGAGCAAGGACAACTGCGCACTGACCGTTTGAATCGCCAGGCCCAGGCGATCGGCAGCGCGCGTGACGCTACCCTCCTTGGCAACGACCCAGAAATAATGGAGGTGGCGGAAATTCAGGCTCACTTTACAGACTCACTTTATGTTTCCGTTTTTACGAACAAGCTTTCTGATAATGTTTGGATGCTCGCTACGCTACCGTGCTGCATGGCAGCGAATAGCTCGCTAAAATCCGGCGCAATACCTCATTTGAAAGATAAATGATGATCGAGCTTCTGTCCGACCCGCATACCTGGATCGCTTTTGCGACACTGACAGCACTGGAGTTGGTACTAGGTATAGATAACGTCATATTTATCTCGATTTTGGTTGATAAATTGCCCGCGCATCAGCGAGAGTTAGCCCGCAAGATCGGTTTGTTTGCGGCGATGTTCATGCGCGTCGGCTTGCTGTTCATGCTGAGCTGGATCATCGGCATGACAAGCCCATTGTTTGATGTCATGGGCCAGGGATTCTCGGGGCGCGATCTGGTATTGCTGCTCGGCGGCTTATTCCTGCTTTGGAAGAGCGTAGGCGAGATCCACCAAATGCTGGAAGGCGCGCACACTGAACGCACATCACCCGCCCACGCAGTGTTTGGCATGGTGATCTTGCAGATCATGGTGATTGATTTGGTATTTTCATTAGATTCCATCATCACGGCGGTTGGCATGGTGGATCGAATAGAAATCATGGTCGCTGCCGTCATTGTTTCAGTGGGCCTGATGATGTTGTTCGCTGGCGGTATTGGGCGCTTCGTTTCTGCACACCCCACATTCAAAGTGCTGGCGCTGGCGTTCCTGGTGGCGATTGGGGTGATACTGATCGCAGAAGGTTTTGGCACCCATATCCCGAAAGCCTATATCTACAGCGCGATGGCATTCGCCGTGTTGGTCGAAATGATCAATATGCGGCTACGCCGTCATTCAACACGGCCGGCGGAACTGATCGCGTCGATGGCCGAAAGCGACGACCGCTCCGCGCGATGAGGCGCTCGATCAGTCTCGGCCCACCAAACAACACCTAAACGCTCAATAAATAAGCCGCTCGGTTCATGAGCGGCTTGGCAATACAAACGCAGCCATCTTACGGCCGGTCGCTGGCACTCAGGCCCGCGCTCAGCCGCACTTACGCTGACTGCTGCACGCCTGCCAGCAACCAACCTTGCTGCCCGGCCACTTGTTTGGTCAACACCCAGACCTCGCTGAAGTGCTCTGCAGGCGCATGCTGCGCTTCGCGAATCATGCCGTGGAAGCGGACGCTGGCGATATGCTCGATGGTGTTGGTCTCGACACCCAGCATCTCGGCGTCAATGCTCACCACGTCGGTAACGTTTGATTCCGCACCACGTTCCGTCAGTTGCATTTTGAGTTCTGCAAACATTTCGGGGGTCGTAAACTCCCGAATATCGTTGACGTCTGCACGGTCCCAAGCTGCCTGCATACGGATAAAGTTAGTTTTAGCGTGGCGCAAGAAACCGTCCACATCAAAACCGGCAGGCACCGTCGACTGCGAAGGTTGCCAGGTCGCTGCTTCCGAACTGCTCAAGCCGGAGCCAATTTCGGGTGTTCGCGCCACGTCGGTCGTTGCCTCGCGCTGCATCGGCCCGGCATAGGCAGGCTGCATTGATGAGGCTTGAGATTTTCGACTCAGCATTCGGAAGACGAATAGGGCTGCGGCCACAAACAAGCCGATCATCAGTAGGGTGCCGATCATGCCAGCGGCCGCCTCACCCATACCGAAGTGAGACAGTAGCGCACCCAAGCCCAGACCCAGCAGGGCGCCACCCAGAATGCCACGCCAAGGGCTGGCCGGCGCCGGCGCTGGCGCCGCAGGCTGAGCCGGACGCTGTGCGGGCGCCGCCTGGTTTGCCGGCGGCGTCGCTTGGCGGCTGTAGCTTGGCGAGGATTTACCAATTGAACCACCGCCGCCGAGACGTTTGGCCTGCGCGCTACTCATTACAACGCTGGTGCCTATCAAGGCCACCATCAGGAACGTCAAAAACCTTTTCATGAATCCTCCGGATCGCAACAGCAAAAAATTGCAAACGATAATAGGCCGACATGTCGCCTCGTTTCGAAGTATAGGCGAAAAATTGTTCCGAAAAATATCGCAGAAATAGGGATGATGGGTTCGGAAATATCAGATGTTACTGACTATTAACAATCATTTATTAATAGTCGACATCTATATGCCCGCCACCTCGCGCTTGAACTTCAAACGCCATGCGTGTAACAGCGGCTCGGTGTAGCCCGAAGGTTGTACCGCGCCCTTGAACACAAGGTCACTCGCCGCACGGAAGGCATGTGATTGTTCAAGATCAGGCGCCATTGGTCGGTAGAGCGGGTCACCGGCATTTTGCTGGTCGACGATTTTTGCCATGCGCGCCAGCGTCTCCTTGACCTGTGTTTCGTTGATCACACCATGACGTAACCAGTTCGCAATATGCTGGCTGGAGATCCGGAGCGTGGCGCGATCTTCCATCAGGGCCACGTTGTGAATGTCGGGCACTTTGGAACAGCCAATCCCCTGTTCTACCCAGCGCACCACATAACCCAGGATGCCTTGGGCATTGTTGTCCAGCTCTTGTTGAATCTCTTCCGCTGTCCAATCAGGCGCGTCAACAATGGGTACGGTCAACAGCTGATCGCGCAAGTCTTGCAACTCGGCGGTGTTGTCTTGCTGCTCGAGTTCGCGCTGAGTCTCAAACACATCAACCTGATGGTAGTGCAGCGCGTGCAAGGTCGCCGCGGTCGGCGACGGTACCCAAGCGGTATTGGCGCCGGATTTTGGATGACCAATTTTCTGATCGAGCATGGCAGCCATGAGATCAGGCATCGCCCACATACCTTTGCCGATTTGTGCACGACCACGCAGACCGCAGCTCAAACCTGTCAACACATTGCTGCGCTCATACGCTGCGAGCCAGGTCGATGTTTTCATGTGGCCCTTGCGCAGCATGGGGCCGCCGAGCAAAGACGAGTGAATCTCGTCGCCAGTGCGATCAAGGAAACCGGTGTTGATAAATGCAACTCGTGCTGCCGCTTCCTGCAAGCAGGCTTTGAGGTTGGTGGACGTGCGACGCTCTTCGTCCATGATGCCGAGCTTGACTGTATTTGCCTTCAGGCCGAGTACTTTTTCGACGCGCTCGAATAACTCGACCGCGAAAGCCACCTCTCTTGGCCCGTGCATCTTGGGTTTGACGATGTACACCGAGCCGGCGCGCGTATTGCCGATTGCTCGTGAAGCGGGTCGGCGCAAATCATGCAGGGCGATGGTCGTCGTCACGACCGCGTCCAAAATGCCTTCGGGAATTTCCTTGCCTTCGCCAATCAAGATAGCTGGGTTCGTCATCAAGTGGCCCACGTTACGCAAGAACAGCAACGAGCGGCCATGTAATTTCAGCGACTTACCATCTGCACCGGTATACACGCGATCGGCATTCAGGGTACGTTGGAAAGTTTTTTCACCCTTTCTCACCGTCTCTGACAAAGTGCCTTTCAAAATACCAAGCCAATTCTCGTAGGCAGCAACTTTATCGGTGCCGTCGACGACTGCGACCGAGTCTTCGAGGTCAAGGATGGTAGACAAAGCAGATTCGACCACCATGTCGGCCACGCCTGCCAGATCGTGTCGGCCGATGGTGCTGTTGCGGTCGATGCGAAGTTCGATATGCAAGCCATTATTTTTCAGCAGTACGACGGTCGGCGCAGCCGCATCACCCTGGTAACCCACAAACTTCGATGCATCGGATAGTCCGGCGGTGCTGCCGTTTTGCATCAGCGCCTGCAGCCGTCCCCCATGAATGCTGTATGCAGTGACATCTGCATGGGAGCCCGACGCAAGCGGCATGACCAGGTCAAGAAATCCTCGCGCGAAAGCAATCACCTTGGCGCCACGTACGGGGTTATAGCCGCCTGCACGAGTTGCGCCATCGGATTCCGGGATTGCATCGGTGCCGTACAGTGCATCGTACAAAGATCCCCAGCGCGCATTCGCCGCATTCAGCACATAGCGTGCATTCAAGATCGGCACGACCAGCTGCGGGCCGGCGGTCGTTGCCAGCTCAGCATCGACGTGATCGGTCGTGACTTTGACGTTTTTCGGTACAGGGAGCAGGTAGCCGATCGATTCAAGAAATTTTCGATACCCTGGTATGTCGTGTACTGGTCCGGGGTGGGCAAGGTGCCAAGCATCTAATTCACTTTGTAGACGATCTCGCTCTGCCAGCAAGGCGGCATTCTTCGGCGACAAATCATGAACGATTTTTGCAAAGCCGCGCCACCAGTGATCGCTGCTGACGCCGGTGCTGGGTAAGACTTTGTCCTCGATAAAGCGGTACAGGATGGTATCCACCTGCAAACCGTGGCAAGCGGTGCGTGCTGTCATTGCGTGTTCCTTAGCGTGTTAAATGAGTTGGTGTTATGGATTGACAGGAGAGCGAGATTATTATTGGTGCTGTCGGACGAATAAAAGCAAATCGTTCAATGAGCGGCCCTCACCATCCGGGGTCACGCCGAGCACCTCGCTGGGTGCTGCCGAGCGGTTGACCCAAAACGTGGGATAGCCAAACCACGCTGCGCCGCAAATGTCCCAGCCATTACTGGAGACAAACAAACTATCTTTCGCAGCAATACCGAGCATATCCAAGCCTAATTGATAAACCTCCGGCGCGGTCTTGAATTTTTTAACAGTGTGCGCCGATATCACATGATCAAATACGCTTTCCATTCCCGCGGCTTTGACCACAGGAGCCAGCATCTCGGGATTGCCATTCGAAAGAATCGCCAGCGCAATGCCCTTGCGCTTCAATTCGTTCAGCACGTTCAGGCTCTCGGGAAAGGGCGTCAACCGGTTGTACTGCGCCATCAGCTGCGTCTGGATGTGCTGATCAAGCACGAGCCCAAGCTTATTGCAGGCAAATTGCAGCGCATCTCGCGTGACTGCTTGGAACGGCTGATAAGTGTTGGACAGCGTGCGCAGGCGGGTGTATTCAATTTGCTTGTCGCGCCAAAGACTGGCCAATTCAGCGCCCTTGCCTGGAAATTGCCGCTCGGCTTCAGCGGCAATCGCATATACGTCAAACAGCGTACCGTAAGCGTCGAAAAGAATGGCTCGTAAAGACATGCTGAGCTGCTGCGATTAATGTCGATATTCAGTATCGATTTTAAACGTCGATGTTACCCGCCGATAGCGCGTTAGTCTCGATGAATGCCCGGCGTGGCTCAACCTCGTCGCCCATCAGGGTGGCAAAGATTTGGTCAGCTGCAATTGCATCTTCGATTTGTACTTTCAGTAAACGGCGCACGGTTGGATCCATGGTGGTTTCCCAAAGCTGCTCTGGATTCATCTCGCCCAAACCTTTGTAGCGCTGCTTGCTGACGCCTCGCTCGGCCTCATCACGTAACCAGGCCATGGCCTGACGAAAATCGATGATGGCGCACTCGCGCAGTTTCTCGCCGCTACCACGCCGAATCACCGCGCCCGGGCCGATCAAACCTTTGAAAGTCGCCGCTGCTTCAAACAGCAACCCGTAGTCCGGGCTCTCGATAAATTCTGCATCGATAACGCTGACGCGCAAATTACCGTGGTGCTGACGCTCGATTCGCAGGCGTGGCGACGCAGACAACGCATCTGTGTGTACCCGCACGCGCAGTAGCGGGTCGTTGACCGCTGTAGCCAAAGCGCGTGCGCTGGATTCAGCCGCTTCCTCGCTCGACAAATCCAGCGTCACGCCATTCATGATGGCGGCCAGCGCTGCATCATCAATCATCCTGGACAAGCGCTGAACAATTGCATTGGCGGTGTTGTACTTTCTAACCAACTCATTCAGTGCATCGCCCGCGATCAACGACGCGCCTTCCGAAGGAAGCAAGGCAGCATCCTGTAAAGCGATTTGCATCATGTAGCTGGCTTCTTCCAGATCGTCTTTCAGGTAGCGCTCGTCCTTGCCATGCTTGACCTTGTACAGTGGCGGTTGGGCGATATAGACATGGCCACGCTCAACCAGGAGAGGCATCTGGCGGTACAGCAGCGTCAGCAGCAAGGTGCGGATATGCGCGCCGTCTACATCGGCGTCGGTCATGATGATGATGCGGTGGTAACGCAATTTGTCGATGTTGAATTCATCGGCACCTATCGACGTGCCAAGTGTGGCAATCAGCGTCGTGATCTGTTCCGAGGAAAGCATTTTTTCGAAACGCGCTTTCTCGACGTTCAACACCTTGCCGCGCAGCGGCAAAATCGCCTGGAATTTTCTGTCGCGCCCCTGCTTGGCTGAGCCGCCGGCTGAGTCGCCCTCGACGATATACAGCTCGCATAGCGCAGGGTCTTTTTCCTGGCAATCGGCGAGTTTTGCCGACAAGCCGAGGCCGTCCATCACGCCCTTGCGTCGGGTCAGCTCGCGCGCCTTGCGTGCAGCTTCTCGGGCGCGTGCGGCCTCAACGATTTTGCCGCAAATGATTTTGGCATCATTCGGCTTTTCCATCAAAAAATCGGTCAAGGTTTTTGCAACCACCTCCTCAACCGGACCGCGCACCTCGGATGAGACGAGTTTGTCTTTGGTTTGTGAGCTGAATTTCGGCTCAGGCACTTTGACCGATAACACGCAGGTCAGGCCCTCGCGCATGTCGTCACCACTGACTTCAACCTTGGCTTTTTTGGCGAGTTCGTGCTCTTCGATGTATTTGTTGATGACACGCGTCATGGCGGCGCGCAGGCCTGTCAGGTGTGTACCGCCGTCACGCTGGGGAATATTGTTGGTGAAGCAGAGCACGGTCTCGTTGAATGAATCATTCCATTGCATCGATACGTCGACCGAGATATTGGTACCGTGCTCCGATACGCGCTCGCCGGTCGCCTGAAACACGGTGGGGTGTAAAACATTTTTATTCTTGTTGATGTACTCGACAAAACCGCGCGTGCCGCCTTCGAAAGCGAAATCTTCTTCTTTGCCGGAACGCTGGTCGGTCAACTTGATATGCACGCCATTATTCAGGAAAGACAGTTCACGAATACGCTTGGCGAGTATGTCATAATGAAACTCAACCTGAGAAAAAATTTCTTGATCCGCCCAGAAATGGACTTCGGTGCCGCGTTTTTCAGTGTCGCCAATCACCTTGATCGGCGAAACTTCAAGGCCATTTTGCTGCTCGATTTCGCGGTTCTGCGGCACGCCCCGCGCAAATTCCATGAAATGTTTTTTGCCATCGCGACGTACCGTCAACTTCAGTCGCTTGGACAGCGCGTTGACGCAAGACACGCCCACACCGTGCAATCCACCTGACACCTTGTACGCATTCTGGTCAAACTTGCCACCTGCGTGCAATTCGGTCATGACAATTTCAGCAGCGCTGCGCTTCGGTTCGTGCTTGTCATCCCATTTGATGCCGGTTGGAATACCGCGCCCGTTATCTGTAATCGAAATCGAATTATCGGCGTGAATGGTGACGTGTATTTCCGTGCAATGGCCCGCAAGCGCCTCATCAATTGAGTTGTCCAGCACTTCAAACACCAGATGATGCAGACCCGTGCCGTCCGATGTATCGCCTATGTACATGCCGGGCCGCTTGCGAACTGCCTCAAGGCCCTCCAGGATTTGAATTGACGACGCACCGTACTGATTGGCGGCGTTGGGATTTTCTGCGGGTATGGCTGACATGGTATTCCTGATCAAGCAAAACGTTGACTAGCGACTTTCAATAACGGCACGAAGGGGCCCTGCGGCCCCTTCGAAGCAGGGTGATCGCCCCCCACTCAGATACGCATTGGCATCACGACATATTTGAAGTTGGGGTCATCCGGAATAGTGACCAGTGCCGATGAGTTAGCGTCGCCTAATGACACGCTGATGCTGTCGCACTTGAGGTTGTTCAACACATCGAGCAAATAAGTCACGTTGAAACCGATGTCGATTGCGTCACCGGCATAATCAATTTCAAGCTCTTCCACCGCCTCTTCCTGATCCGCGTTGGTCGAGCTGATTTTCAAACTACCCGGCTCGATCATGCAGCGCACGCCTTTGAATTTATCGGAGGTCATGATGGCAGCGCGCTGTAACGAACGGAGCAAAGCTTCTCGGTCGAGCGTGAAATTATTTTTGTAGGCTTTAGGTATGACGCGTGTGTAATCAGGAAATTTACCCTCGACCAGCTTGGAGATCAGCTCGATGTTCGAGAAATCGAATTTGACCTGATTGGTGGCAATTGCTAGCTTGACAGGGTCATCGGTTTCCTCCAGCAAGCGCTGCAGCTCGATAATGGTTTTGCGCGGAATGATGACTTCCTGACGCGCGAACTCCTGTTCAGTGGTGATTTGGCTGAAGGCGAGACGATGTCCATCGGTAGCGACAGCGATGACGTGCTTGCCTTCGACCACCAGCAGCAATCCATTCAGGTAGTACCGTATGTCTTGCTGCGCCATCGAGAAATGCACCATGTTCAGCAAGTGCTTGAGCGTTTTCTGCGGCAAGCTGAACTGAGCACCGTATTGCTCTGCCTGAGCGACGGTCGGAAATTCTTCAGCAGCCAGTGTTTGCAGTGCGAATCGCGACTTGCCGCATTGAAGACTCATGCGCTTGTTTGAGACCGACAGCGTTACCTCCGCGTCTGGCAGGGCGCGCAAGATATCCAACAGCTTGCGAGCGGCTACCGTCGTGGCAGCGGCATCGCTGCCCGAGCCGATCGACGCATGAGTACTAATTTGCACCTCAATGTCAGTCGATAGCAAGGTCACTTGGTTGCCATCTTTACGGATGAGGATATTGGCCAGAATCGGCAATGTATGCCGACGCTCGACAATACCGCTCACGATTTGCAGCGGCCTGAGCAGCGCATCTCGTTGGGTCTTTACCAGCTGCATGATGGTGTCCTTTCGCAAAAAATACTTGGTGTTTGCATAAATAATTTCATTGTCTCGGTTCAGCTCAACCCTTCAGGGTCTGCTCTAGCACGTGCAGTTCATGATTGATTTCCGAATTCTTGCTGCGGTCTGCGGCAATCTTCCGAACCGCATGCAGAACGGTGGTGTGGTCGCGTCCACCGAACAGCTCACCGATTTCGGGCAGGCTTTTCTGCGTCAGCTCCTTGGCCAGATACATCGCTATCTGACGGGGTCGCGCAATGTTGGCTGGCCGCTTCTTTGAGTACATATCGGCGACTTTGATGCTGAAAAAGTCGGCCACGGTTTTTTGTATGTTCTCGACCGAAATCTGACGGTTTTGTACCGACAGCAAATCTTTCAGCGCTTCTTTCACCACATCGATGGTGGTTTCACGACCATGGAAATGCGAGTACGCCAGAATCTTGCGCAACGCGCCCTCGAGCTCGCGAACATTCGAGCGCAAATGCTTGGCGACGAAGAACGCAACATCGTCATTCAACTTGACGCCTTCTTGCTGCGCTTTTTTCAACAGGATCGCCACTCGCATTTCAAGCTCGGGCGGCTCAACCGCCACGGTCAGCCCGGAGTCAAAGCGCGATATCAACCGGTCATCCATCCCGGTGATCTCTTTCGGGTAAGTGTCGCTCGTAATGATGATCTGCTTCTTGGCAGCGATCAGCGCCTCAAAGGCATAGAAAAATTCTTCCTGAGTCCGACTTTTACCGCCAAAAAACTGGATATCGTCGATCAGCAATAAATCGAGCGAGTGGTAATAACGCTTGAAGTCGTCGAAGCCTTTGCGCTGGTAAGCCGTCACTACATCGCGCACATACTGCTCCGCATGGATATAGCGGATCCGCACGCCGGGGTTGTCAGCCATCACTTGATTGCCGATTGCATGAATCAAATGGGTTTTGCCAAGGCCGACGCCGCCGTAAAGAAATAGCGGGTTGTAGGAACTACCGGGATTGGCAGCAACCTGAATAGCCGCTGCGCGTGCAAGCTGATTCGCCTTGCCGGTCACAAAACTGTCGAAAGTAAGTGCCGTATTGATCTTGCTCTGGTCGCGCAACAGCGCGTTATCGAGTCCGGGCTCGGCAACCTCGGCATTCGCCTTGGGGGGTGCCAGCACGGCTGGCGCGCCGCCGACGGGGCGCTTGGCAACAGCGCCGCGCGGATCAAGGACAAATTGCACATCGACCGGTGATTGCCAGAACTCTGCAGCGATGCTGGTTATGCGGGCGGCGAACTGGGTCTTGACCCAATCCAGCTTGAAGCGGTTGGGTGCCGCGATACGCAGCCGACCCTCTTCATAGTCAAGCGGCGCAAGCGGCTTGATCCAGGCGCTGTATTGTTGGGGAGTCAGCTCCTGCTGCAGCCGTTGCGCGCAGGTCTGCCAGAATTCTTCCATTCAAAAGTCCAAACAGAAGCAGCAGCCGGTGCGCTTCGAACATGATGGTTAGTCGGAATTTTCAGCCGCTTGGCGGGAACTGTCCTGCGCGGGCCGAATCAACCACCATTTTACCGCCGCCAGCGCAAGTTATCCACAGGACGATGCGTGATTTTATTGCTTGGAAGTGAGTACTTCGCCATTGTTCGAAGAGGGTTTTTGCTTGTGCATCAACCGGTTACAGGGGGTAGGTTAAGTGATTGACAGATATACATTTTCTGGTGTCTAATTCGTGGTTCTGCGCAATGCGCCAAGACCATATCGCAACCGAGTTTGTGGTTCAAAATTCGTTGCTGGTCTGGCAACGGGTTTGCCCGGATGTTTGCCCCCAATTACTTCGCGAGACCATCATGAAACGTACCTTCCAACCCTCCGTCGTTCGTCGCAAGCGCACCCACGGTTTCCGCGCCCGCATGGCGACGCGTTCCGGCCGCGCCGTGTTGAATGCGCGCCGCGCCAAGGGTCGCAAGCGGCTTGCTGTCTGACCCGGCAGGACCCAACCAAGCTTGGTCGTACCATGCCCGGTTCTCCGGCGGGCTACGGCAGGCATCAACGTATTGTAAAAACGGATGATTTCTCATCCGTTTTTCGTTTGCGGCCTCTGCACCGAACCGAACATTTCGTGCTTTATTTACGCCCCAACGTGCTCGGACACGCCCGACTCGGTGTAGTCGTCGCTAAAAGACTCGCGCCGAGGGCGGTCACCCGCAACCTGATCAAGCGCCTGGCGCGCGAGGTATTTCGACATGCCGCGCTGGGCGCCGTCGATTGCATTGTTCGCTTGAGTCAGGCGCCACTGCCAAAAGGATCGCCAGCCGCGTCCTCCGCATTGAAAGCACGTCTGGGCTCGGAGTTGCGCGTTTTGCTGTCGGAAAACAGGGTGCTCTCTGCATGAAGCGCGTTTTACTGGCGCTATTACGCGCCTACAAACTCTGCATCAGCCCATTTCTCGGGCAGAATTGCCGCTTTTTTCCCAGCTGCTCTGACTACGCACGTGAAGCGATCGCATCGCACGGCGTCGTGAGAGGGTGCGGGTTGGCCGGGCGCCGGCTTTGCAAATGTCACCCTTGGCATGGCGGCGGCTTTGACCCAGTGCCGCCGATCAGCCCGCACAGCGCTGACTCTGGGCCAAGCGCATCACATGCACACCACTAACCCGCTTTAACTTTAGAAAAATCAATGGATATCAAACGAACTGTGCTGTTGGTCGTGTTCTCGCTGTCATTACTGATGCTGTGGGAAAACTGGAATCGCTATAGCAACCCGCCACAGCCACAGGCGGTCGACGCGACCAGTCAAACCACTGCAGCTCCTGCGAAGGACGCTTCGTTGCCGCAGCCTAGCGCGGCCGCGCCAACGCCAGCCTCTGCGCCCACGGGCGAACTACCTGCAACCAGCCCCCCGGCCACCGTAGGGGAGGCAATCACACTGACCACGGATTTGTTGAAAGTCGAGATCAGCACGCTGGGCGGCGATATCACCCGTGTTGAGCTACTCAAGCATCAAGACAGCAAGGAAACCGGCAACCCCGTGGTGCTGTTTCAAAAAAATATTAACCACACCTATGTGGCGCAAAGCGGGGTCATTGGCGGCGATTTTCCGAACCATCGCTCACTATTTGTGGCGCGCGATGGCACTCGCACCCTGAGCAGCGGCGATACCTTGCAGCTGCAACTTGATGGCGAGCAGGG
>JBJTXC010000047.1:0-4704 GCA_046082065.1 Burkholderiaceae bacterium | reverse complement strand
AGCGCGCTTTGTACTGCTCGGCGCCGAACAGCACAGCCTTCGCTTTGTCATCGACGAGCGGTCGACGTAGATCGGCCAGCACTTGAACGCCGCGTTGTACTGCAGGGCGTGCGGCGATGTCATCGTGCCAGCGTTTCGCGTTCGGGAATCGGGCCCAATCGATGCCTTGGTTTTGCCATGAACGGGTCCAAGGGAAAGTGGCGATGTCTGCAACGGTGTAAGCGTCGCCTGCGAGATAGCGTTGGTTGGACAGCTGCTTGTCGAGCACGCCATACAAGCGACCCGCTTCGTTGGTGTAGCGCTGAATACCGTACTCGATTTTTTCCGGGGCATAGATTCGAAAATGATGTGCTTGCCCGAGCATCGGGCCAAAGCCACCCATCTGCCACATCAGCCACTGCAGCACGGTGAATTTTTCGCGATCGGTATCACCCAGCAAGCGATTCAATTTGCTGGCGAGATAAATCAGAATCGCGCCGGATTCAAACAGCGCGATCGGTTTGCCATCCGGCCCATCCGGGTCGACGATAGCGGGTACTTTGTTGTTCGGTGAGTTCGCTAAAAACTCCGGCTTGAACTGATCCCCGGCGCCAATATCAACTGCATGCGCGCGATAGGGCAGGCCAAGTTCTTCCAGCAGAATATGTACTTTGTGGCCGTTGGGCGTTGGCCAGGAATAGACGTCGATCATGATCGGGTGATGGGTAGTTGAAGCGATTCACCCGGCAGGCCGACGTACTTCGCCAATTCAAGTTTTGCAATGGCATTGCGATGCACCTCATCCGGCCCATCGGCCAAGCGTAGCGTGCGGTTGTGTGCCCATAGCTGCGCAAGCGGAAAATCATCCGATACGCCACCGGCACCGTGCGCCTGAATAGCCCAATCAATCACTTGCTGCGCCACGATCGGTGCCAGTACTTTGATCATGGCAATCTCCGTCTTGGCCACTTTATTACCGACGGTATCCATCATGTAAGCCGCTTTCAATACCAGCAGTCGCGCCGAGTCTATTCGGATACGCGCTTCTGCGATACGTTCACGCCAGACGCCTTGCTCGGATATCTTGCGACCGAACGCAACGCGTGAATCAAGCCGTTTGCACATCAGTTCAAGCGCGCGTTCTGCCGTACCGATGGCGCGCATGCAGTGATGAATACGCCCTGGGCCCAGGCGGCCTTGCGCAATTTCGAATCCACAACCTTCACCGAGCAGCATGTTCGATATCGGCACACGCACATTGTCAAATACGATTTCGCAATGACCATGCGGTGCGTCGTCGTAACCAAACACGGGCAGTGGCCGCAGAATATTCAATCCGGGCGTATCAGCCGGTACCAAGATCATCGATTGCTGTGCATGACGCGGAGCGTCGGGGTCGGTCTTGCCCATCACGATGAAGATCTTGCAGCGTGGATCACCTGCGCCGGAAATCCACCACTTACGGCCATGGATGACGTAATGATCGCCATCGCGCTCGATACGGGTACTGATGTTGGTGGCGTCGCTGGAGGCGACGTCCGGCTCGGTCATCGCAAATGCAGAACGAATTTCACCGCGCAGTAGGGGTTCGAGCCAGTCGCGTTTATTTTGCTCGGAGCCGTAACGCTCGATGGTTTCCATGTTGCCGGTATCCGGTGCCGAGCAGTTGAATATCTCTGGCGCCCAGGTAACGCGACCCATGATCTCGCACAGCGGTGCGTAATCAAGATTCGAGAGGCCCTCGGGTGCGCGCGAAGATTTCGGCAAAAACAAGTTCCACAAACCAGCGGCGCGTGCAATCGGCTTGAGCTCTTCGACCACTTCGGTCGGAATCCAGCGGCTGCCACGTTCGCGACCATTACGGTCGACTTCTTCTTTGTAGCGACGCTCATTCGGATACACATGCGCGTCCATGAAGGCGAGTAGCGTCTCACGCAGATTTTCGCAGCGCTCGGAATAGGCAAAATCCATCTCAGTCTCCCGGTTACTTTTTTGTTAGTTGATCTCTGTCGAAGCAGCGCCGCTGGCATACGCCCAGCCCAGCTCAGCCATTGGGCGCGTTGCTTGTGCATTTCGAAGCGCCTGTTCGCTGGCGGCGGTGCCGTCTTGGTAGCGTTTCATGATGCCTTGCAGGATACCTGCCATTCGGAACAGGTTATACGCGAGGTAGAAACGAAAGTCTTGTGATCGGATCGAGATGCCGGTTCGCTCGCTATAACGCGCGATATAGTCTCGCTCATCCGGTATACCCAACGACGCCAAATCCAGACCGGCAATGCCCCGGTACACACCCGGTGCGATATGCCAGCTCATGCAGTGGTATGAAAAATCAGCGAGCGGGTGCCCCAGTGTTGATAGCTCCCAATCCAGCACGGCCAGAATACGCGGCTCGGTTGGGTGAAAGATCATGTTATCGAGACGGTAGTCGCCATGCACGATGGTCGTAAGATCGCCCTCGGGGATATGCTTCGGCAGCCACTCAATCAGCGACTCCATTGCAGCGATATGCTCGGTCTCTGCTGCTTTGTATTGGCGCGTCCATCGATCAATCTGGCGCGCAAAATAATTACCGGGTTTACCGTAGCTTTCGAGACCGATTGCCTGGTAATCAACACCATGTAACAACGCGATGACGCGATTCATTTCATCGTAAATCGCTGCTCGTTCGCTTTTACTCATTTCAGGCAGAGATTGATCCCACAGCACCCGTCCCTCGATGAATTCCATCACGTAGAACGCAACACCCATCACGGATTCATCGAGACACAATGCATATTGCTTCGCAACCGGAAACCCGACGCGCGAGAGTGCATCCATCACCCGAAACTCGCGATCAATCGCATGCGCTGATGGAAGCAGCTTGCTTGCCGGCGCTGGCTTGGTACGCAGTACGTAGTGCTGTTGACCAGCGCTAAGCTTGTACGTAGGGTTGGACTGACCTCCCGCAAAGCGTTCGATTTGCAGCTCACCAGAAAAACCTTCAACATGTTGCTGAAGATAGCGTGATAGCGCATCAACATCGATGCGCATCGACACGGCAGAGGATTCAGGCTGCGATGTGCTCATGGGATCTCAAATACCTCGGGATTGGCGGTACTGATGGAACAGTGCTTCCATCGTGGTGCCACGTGATTCCGCTTGCAGGGTAGAAGGTGGCGAGTAATTCACGATTCTAACAACCCAATCAAGCGCGGCCTCGCCCACGTCCAGCACATTGATGCAGCCTGCGGTTTGCGCCAGATTACCCATGAACAGCCGTTGCCCGGTGAGGGCATACGACAAAATCGCGCGGTTCACACCACCGTGAAGCACCAGCAACACGGTGTCCCAATCCGGGTCAGCGCGTAGCTTGTCAATCGACGGATGTATGCGGTCAAGTAACTCGCCTACACTCTCGCCACCAAGAAAGCGCAGGTGCTCGGGCGCGACACCTTCGAATGCTGCCATGAACGCATCACGAAGTTCGGCATCGGGAATACTCGCGAGCTTGCCGCCACGGATTTCAACCAACTCGGGCCATTGCTCGAGTTCGATGTTCTGCCCGGTTTCGGCAAGCACACGCGTTGCTGTTTCAACGGTGCGCGGCAGGCCTGACACAATCACACGATCAAACTGTATCCCGTGCTCGGCAAATACTCGGCCAGCCGCCGTGGCCTGCTCACGCCCGGCATCATTCAAAGGCACCGATTCAGGAAGCACCGGTTTGCCGTCGCTATCAAAATACGTCACGCTGCCATGACGCATCAAGTAGACGCGTCGACGTGGATTAAAGCTCATGAGTAGTTCGCCTTTCTTTTGTCGAGAAAGGCAGTGATCCCTTCCAGTCCGTCACGGTGATGCAACGCATCGACAAAACTCTGCTTCTCTGCGTTGAAGTGGGTGCTGAGCGTATTCGATGGTGCATCGTGCAGCAGTGATTTGATGCTGGCGCAGGCATTCGGTGACAGCGTCGCAAATTGTGCTGACCATTTGAGCGCTTCGTCGAGCGCGCTACCGTCAGCGACGACGCGATTGACGACGCCGGCCTGATGCAAACGCGCTGCGGTGACTGCGTGTCCTTCCAGCAGGATCTCGGTCGCGAGTTGCCGTGGCAATGCCTGCGACAGGAACCATGAGCCGCCACCATCCGGTGTCAGCCCGACTTTTACATACGCCATCACGAATTTTGCTGACTCGGCAGCGACAATCAGATCGCAGGCCAGCGCCAAAGAAAACCCGGCGCCGGCAGCAGGGCCCTCGACTGCTGCAATGATCGGCTTGCTGCAATCACGGATAGCGGCCACCCAACTATGTAGCTGATCGATTGAATTAGCCTGTACAGATCGGTCTTTAGCGCGGTTTTCGAGCAAGCGATTCAGGTTGCCACCCGCACAAAACACGTCGCCTGCACCCGTCAGGACGATAGCGCGTACCGCCGGATCGCGCTCAGCCGTTTCAAGTGCCTCGGCACCGGCGGCATACATATCCGGATGCAAGGCATTTTTGGCACCGGGATTGGACAGGGTGAGCACCAAGGTGTGGTCATGGCGCGAGGCAAGCAGTTCGGCAGGCATTCGGGGGCGCTAAGTTTTGTTGTCGCACGGAATGATAGACTGCATGGCGAAGGATGGAAACCACTTCATCAAGAGCAGATCTCGTCAGCGCGAGAGCAAGGGCCAGGGCTGCCAACGCCGCAGGCAGCCTAACGAGAAATAATCTAAGAACCTATCTCGTTAGGTCGATGGC
>JBJTXC010000046.1:0-3476 GCA_046082065.1 Burkholderiaceae bacterium | reverse complement strand
CCCAAAGGGTTTTCCGACGGGGGTAGGCTGGGCAGATGCATTTCGCATGGTGGCGCGACGGGTTGAGGACAACAACCCGTCTACCCCCGGTAACCTGGTGCTGTCGGAAGACATACTCAACCGGAACCTGCTCTCTGGCATCAAGCTGAAGCAACTCGGTGTGAACAATTTGGCACGCTTCCCGCTTGGCACCTCAGTCAGCGGCGCGATCGACGCGCTCTACAAAGACACGCGTAACGGCGTGCTCGTGTCGGAGTTGGCAAAATCAGGCATCTACGATTTAACTGCCTTTCCGGATGGGACGTCGGCGTTCGAAGCATTCAAGTTGATCGAAGACCCCGAAAAGCCTGGCGAGGTCTCGACCACCGTATACCAAAACTACCAAACGGCTACCAGCGCGCTGAAAGCGCTGGGCATCACAACGCTGGTGAATTTCCCGCGTGGGACCACTGCACTCGAGGCACGCAATATCCTGGAGCCCAAAGCCGAGACCATGATGAACATGCTCGGCATCCCGAAGGCCAACTACAAAGACTACTTCACCGAGCCCGACATTGACCCGCTTAGCGCATTGTCAGTGCTGGCTCAGTTGCCGAACTCGATCACCCGCATACAACCACTCGACAGCACGCGCCTAGCCGCACTACCTGCCAGCGTGCTCGCTGCGCCGGAACTGGAACGCGGACGTGAGCTGGCGCGTCAAACAGCCGCGGCAAGAAATCTGGTCGCCATGGGATACGAAAGCCTGGCACCGTTTTCTGCGATGGGGCGCTTTGCTGGCAAGACCATCACGCCGCTGGATGCGTTTACCACGGCTAAGCTGAAACCGGCGCCATTGGATTTACCCAAGCCCACCACCACCAGCACCGAGCGCGTATTCCAGCCACCCCCGTCGACCACCAAGCGCAGCTATGGACAGCCTAATCCGGTCACTTACTCGGTGTTTACGCCGCCCGCCAACCTGCGCGTAAAGCCCAACCCACCTGCCACCAATGTCACGGTGGTCACTGCGGCGCAGGTCATCGCCTTCAACCGCCAATTCTGGGGCGGGCGGTAACAGCTGATGTCGTAAGGACTGCCAACCCCGCAGGCAGCGTAACGAGATAGGCTCAACTCACCCTGCAAGCGGCCTGACCAAATAGCTTCAACCAACGATCCAAGTGGCCGAACGAAATGGTTTCAACCAACACCGCAAACGGCCTAACGAAGTAATCTCAACCAACGCCGCAAACGGTCTGACGAAATACGCTCAAAATTGTCAATAAAATAATCAAACTTAATTATCCTTTGATTAAAGTCTGACTTCGTATTTTGCGAAGCCAATTTGCGTTGCCACCGCGGAAGAGTCCACGGATTCCTGACATAATCCGCGGCTGTTTCTGACAACTCACTGACAATGACCATCCCCCGGAAGTCGCACCCGGCAGGTACAGCGGGACTTGATCGTTCTGCCTGCAGCACCCGACACATATTTTGGCTGGCCTCTTCTCATCGCACGCTCGCTGCGCTGATTGGATTAACGTTGGGCGTATTCATGGCGCTGAATGCGCCAACCGTTGCCGCGCAATCAGCCGCATCGAGTGAAACGCAACTATTGACCATCGATGAACTGGTCAACACCGTCCTGCAGCACAACACCGGTTTGAATGCGGCCCGTCGCTCGATTGATATTGCAACCGCGGGCATTACCAGCGCCAGCGCTTATCCCAACCCACGCCTGGAGTTGAATGGCGGACGCGGATCAGCCATCACCCCGGGCACCACCAGTGGCAATATCGTTGGCATTGGTGTGTCGCAGTTAATCGAGAATCCTGCCTTGCGCAGTGCGCGTATCAACAGCGCACTGTTTGCAGAACAAGGCTCGCAACAAGTCTACGCAACAACGCGCAATGAGTTGGTTGGCTTGGTGCGTTTACGAGCCAATGAGTACCTGCTACGCAAGCTGCAAGCGCGTGAAGCCGCTGAATCACTGTCGTTGCTTGAGCAAACACGCGAACGCATCAAGGTGCGGGTTGAAACGGGTGAGACCGGCAAACTCGATTTGATTCGTGCGGATGCAGAAATCATCAACGCACGGCAACGCGAAGAAACTGCGCGACTGCAAATTGCCCAAGCAGCGATCGCACTCAACCGTCTCGCTGCCGGTAGGTTGCCTGCGCGTTGGGAGCTCGAAGGCAATCTCGAAGACACGCCCATCCTGCTCACATTCGATCAACTCAAAGCGGAAGCGGCACAGTTCAACCCCGAAGTACGCGTGCTTGAATCCGAGCTCGATCGTACCAAGTCGCGGCTCGACGAAGCCAATGCCAGCGTGATCCCCGGCGTTGAGCTGCGCGCCTCACAATTGCGCGAGCCCGATCTGCGTAACGATATGGTCGGCTTATCCGTACAAATCCCGATTCTTGATCAACGTCGCGGTCCGAAAGCGGAAGCCGCTGCGGATCGCGAGCGTGTCCGTGGCCGACTTGAAGGTCGTCGTGCAGAACTGATGCAGCAACTCGAGTTATCGCGCCGAGCAGTCGATATCGCAACCGTAAGAGTCAAGGCCCTATCCGAAGGCGCGGTGCGTTCGTCAGAGGCAGCGTTGCGTGTAGCCGAAGCGGCGTATCGATTTGGTGAACGCGGCATTCTGGAAGTGCTCGATGCACAGCGTGTGTTACGCGCCGTGCGACAAGACCTGCTGTTGGCGCGTTATGAATTGCAGTCGGCATTGATTGAGCTGGATGTACTGACCGGCCGCTATGCCGCAGAAAAATAATTTCTCTATTGATGAAAAGCGAAGCGCAATGAAACCTTTGCACTTACTCACCTTCCCCACGCTGCTTGCGGTTGTCTTATTGCTGGGTGCTTGCGACAAAAAAGAAGCGCGGTCTACTAAAGGCGCCGATGCTGCAGCCGCCAAAGCCGCAGCCAAGCCAGCCGATCCGATGCTGGTCGAGCTCAGCCCCGAGATGACTAAAGCCTTTCGGGTTGAGCCCGCCACCATGTCAGATATCGCGGTAGAGCAGAAAGTCTCCGGCCGCATCGAAGCCAACGAACGATTAACCATGCGTATCGGTTCGTCAGTCACGGGGCGTGTGATGCAAGTGTTTGCCGAGGTGGGTGATCGTGTCAAAGCGGGTCAGTCTTTGGCAACACTCTCCAGCCCGGAATTGACCAACGCGCAATTGGCTTATCTTCGTGCGCTGTCAATGTCGAGTCTGGCCGAGCGTGCGGTCGAGCGTGCCAAGGCTCTGGTAGCTGCCGATGTGATTGGTACGGCGGAGTTACAACGGCGTGAAGTTGAGTTATCCGTAGCACGCGCAGAGATGCGCGCAGCGCATGATCAACTGCGTCTGATTGGCTTGCGTGAAGAAACCATAGAAAAATTGCGCGCGACCGGCGCCATCGCCAGCGAAGTCAATATTCGTGCAACCCGCAGCGGTATCGTGATTGAACGTAAAGTCAGCCAGGGGCAAGTCGCGCAACCGGGTGAT
>JBJTXC010000045.1:0-2381 GCA_046082065.1 Burkholderiaceae bacterium | reverse complement strand
CGCGCACTTTCGCCGCCGATGTCGAGAAACTGGAAAAAGAAGGCGTGTACGTACTATTTGCGCCAACTGAAAAAGATATCTATCCGGAGCCACAGGAGTTCCGCGTTCAGCCACCCTCAGATATCGGCAATATTCTCGAAGGACATTTCCGGCCCGGTTTTTTTACGGGCGTCTCGACCATCGTGATGAAGCTGTTCTCGTGCGTGCAACCTCGCGTTGCAGTGTTTGGCAAGAAGGATTACCAGCAGGTGATGATCGTGCGGAATATGGCGCGACAATTTGCGTTGCCCACCGAGATCATCGCTGCTGAAACGTACCGCGCCAAAGATGGTCTTGCGCTCTCCTCGCGCAACGGCTATCTGTCTGAAACTGAGCACGCAGAAGCACCGACGCTATTTCGTGAACTCAATCGCGTGGCGGATGCGATTCGCGCTGGCGATCTGGATGTGTCGCTGCTTGAAAAAAGCGCAATCGATCAGCTTGCTCAGCGCGGCTGGCAGCCAGATTATTTCGCCATCAGAAAACGTAGCGATTTACAGCCCCCCACGGCCGGCGACCTGGCGACCCATCAGCCACTGGTCGTACTTGCTGCCGCCAAGCTTGGCTCGACGCGTCTGATCGACAATCTCGAGGTATGACGCTGATCGAATCGCTGCGCTCTATCGTGGTGATAGCGATCGGGTTGATGGTGTCGAGCGTATCCCCAGTTGCATTGGCTTAGGTGTCGGTGGTTGACGATGCTGGACACATCATCCGATTGGCAGCACCCGCGCGACGCGTCGTGAGTCTTTCGCCCCATGCCACTGAGTTACTGTTTGCGGCCGGTGCAGGCAGCAAGGTAGTGGGTGTATCAGCTTTCAGTGATTTTCCGGTTGAGGCGAAAAACTTGCCATCGGTCGGTGGCAGTGGCCAACTGGATCTTGAACGCATCATCCGCCTGAAGCCTGATCTGATCGTTGCCTGGAAGAGCGGTAACAGTGCACGCCAGCTAACGCACTTGCGGCAGCTGGGTCTGGTGGTGTTCGAGAGTGAGCCGCGAAGTTTTGAAATGATTGCAAGCTCACTCGAACGACTGGGTACCCTGGTAGGTAGCGCGCAGGGAAAGTCCACCGCACGTCATTTTCGTGAGCGCTGGCTCGGCCTGCAGCAGCAGTATGCGGAGCAAGCGCCGGTGACTGTTTTTTATCAGATCTGGCCAAGCCCGCTGATGACCCTGAACGACACCCATGTGGTGTCGCAGGCGATCAAGCTCTGCGGGGGTATCAATATCTTTGGCCAGTTGAAACCGCTGGTACCGACAGTGAGTCGCGAAGCCGTCGTCAACGCCGACCCTGACATGATTATCACCAGTGGTGAAAAACGCCGCGAGACAGAATCATGGCGCGCCCTGAACACCATGAAAGCTGTTCAGCAAAACAACCTGTTCACCTTGGACGGTAGTGTGCTGAATCGTGCCGGCCCGCGCCTGATCGATGCAACACGTACGCTATGCGAGACCATAGCGCAAGCGCGTAAGAATTTACGCACCAGCCGATGACAGCCTGCGTCGTGATGCGATCAATGAAAGGAATAGCATGCAATCCGAGCTCATGAAACAAATGAAGCAAGCAGTTGCCGGCACCCTACCCGAGCATCTGGGTTTTGAATTGATCTCCGCCGAAGATGGGCGTATTGCTGCAGCATTTGATGTGCAGCCACATCACTTGGCACCCAATGGCTATTTGCACGCTGCGTCCATCATCATGCTGGCGGACAGCTGCTGCGGTGTCGGTTGCATGCTGCACCTACCCGAGGGCGCGCTGAGCTTCACCACCATAGAAATCAAGAGCAATCACCTTGGCACGTCGCGCGATGGCCGCGTCGAATGTGAAGCCAAGCCCGTGCATCGAGGCAGAACAACTCAAGTGTGGGATGCAACCGTGACAGCAGCCGGTAAAACCATTGCGTTATTTCGTTGTACGCAAATGATTTTATGGCCCAAATCTTGATGTCAATGCCAAATCAAACAGCAACCAGTTGTTCTGATGCGTAATCAAACGCGCAGCCAAACACACGGCTGAGCGTATCGGGATTCATCACCTCCTGGGCAGGACCCAAGTAATGGCAGCCCTCCCCCAGTAACAGCACATGGGTGGCGAACCGGGCTGCCAGATTCAGATCATGGCAAGCGGCAATCACCGCATGGTCGTGAGCGAGGGCCCGCATTAATCGCATGATCAAGAGCTGCTGACCCATATCTTGATGCGCAGTCGGCTCGTCGAGCAGCATGAGTTTGGGGTTTTGGGTCAGCATCGCAGCGAAGGCAACACGCTGTCGCTCACCGCCAGACAAGTGGGTCACATCATCGGTGAGTCGATCAAGCATACCCACCTGATTCAGCG
>JBJTXC010000044.1:0-5132 GCA_046082065.1 Burkholderiaceae bacterium | reverse complement strand
ATCGAAGATTTTCGGCAGCGGCTGATTACCAAGCCCGAGGGTTATATCGCGCAACCAACGCTTGCGCTATCAGTTTGCCCGACCTATGTCGAATCAGGCATCGCGCCGCGCCACATCGACTTACGTCCTTTTGTCTTGTCCGGCAAGACAGTGACGATGGTGCCGGGCGGCCTCACCCGCGTCGCCCTGAAAGAAGGCTCACTGGTCGTCAACTCATCTCAGGGTGGTGGCACCAAAGATACCTGGGTACTGGAGGGATGAAGTGAGCCTCGCGAACGTTAAGGGCGGGACGCCCGGCCGTAGCCAAAACATCGGCTGCGGTGTTTGGTGCGCGCTTGCATATAGAGGTGATTTTCGATGCTAAGTCGCACGGCAGACCATTTATTCTGGATGGCGCGGTATACCGAGCGCGCAGAAAACACCGCCCGCATGCTCGATGTAAACATACAGACGCAGCTCCTGCCGCAATCGGTGGAAGCTGCCGAGCAAAGCTGGCGCGCATTACTTGGCATTTCCGAGTTGCTCCCCGCTTTCGATGCCAAATACGGCATCCTTAGTCGGCAAGACGTACTCGATTTCATGGTGTGCGATCCGACTAATTCTTCATCGATTGCTTCCTGCCTGACCAGTGCAAGAGAAAATGCACGCGCAGTGCGAGGTACGCTAACCACCGAGGTGTGGGAAACGCAAAACACCACCTGGCTCGAGATGGCAACACTGCTCAAAGAAGGCGTGCTGGAGCGCGACCCATCTGAATTTTTTGAGTGGGTCAAGCATCGGTCGCATTTATCACGCGGCGTGACCATAGGCACCATGCTGAAAGATGAAGCGTTCTATTTCATCCGGCTTGGTACGTTTCTCGAGCGAGCGGATAACACAGCACGGTTATTGGATGTGAAATTTCATGGCACCGATGGTGAAAGACTGAGTGCCAACGATACCGATTTTTACCACTGGGCGGCGGTACTGCGCTCGGTGTCTGCATTCGAGACGTACCGCAAAACCTATCGCGATGTGATCACGCCTGAGCGTATCGCCGAGTTATTGGTATTGCGCGGCGAAATGCCACGCTCGCTGATGGCCTGCATGACCGAGGTCGTCAACAATCTGGCGCGGGTGCGCAATGATGTATCGCGTGAAACAGAACGCTTCGCGGGCCGACTGCATGCCGGCCTTCAATTCAACAGCATCGATGACATTATGCGCCGCGGCTTGCATGACTATCTGACTGAATTTCTCGAGCAAGTCTATGAACTGGGTAACCGAGTCAGCCGCGACTTTCTGGTACCCTTGGTTGCATGAGTTCAGTCACGCTATCGATACACCACCAGACGGTGTATCGCTACGGATCGCAGGCGGTGTATTCGATACAGCGCCTCCACATAACTCCCCGAGCTGAGTCCTTGCAACGCACCTTGGACTGGACCATCACCACACCGGGCAAACGACGCCAAAGCCACGATGCATTCGGCAACGCAGCCGACATCGTCACGCTATCTACGCCACACCGTGAAGTGCGAATCACTGCAGTGGGCCATGTTGAAATACAAGCACCAAAGCAAGGCCGCATTATTGAAAAGATGAATTTGCCGATTCCTGTTTTTACTGTGCCGACGCGCCTGACTGACGTCACCGACGCTGTGCGTGTATTTGCTGCAGACTACCTGCCAAGTGCGCGCGTCAACACCTCGCAAGTGCTCGCATTAGCGGCTGCCATACGTGACGCGGTCGGGTACCAGGCAGGTGCCACCGCAACGTCTAGCAGTGCTGACGATGCACTCAGGCTCGGGCTGGGCGTGTGCCAGGATCATGCGCATTTATTCATCGCCTGCTGCCACAGCGTTAGCCTGCCGGTAAGGTATGTGTCAGGCTATATTTATCCGGGTGAAGTTGAGCATAGCGCCAGCCATGCATGGGTTGATGTGTGGGTGGAAGATACTGATTTCAGCGGCTGGGTCAGCATCGATGTCACGCATGCTTGCCTGCAGACCGCCGATTACTGCCGGCTTGCGGTCGGCAGAGATTATGAATCGGTCGCACCCGTACGCGGTATGCGACGCGGTGGTGGTGATGAACAGATGACGGTGCAAGTCGACGTGGCATTGAGAAAGTGAGTAATTGAAATGACCTATTGCGTTGCAATGCGACTGAATGCAGGGCTGGTGTTCTTGTCAGACTCGCGTACCAACGCGGGTGTTGACCATATCGGTACATTTCGCAAGCTGTCGGTATTCGAAAATCCTGGCGATCGCATGATGGTACTGATGACCGCGGGTAATTTGTCTATCTCGCAGTCGATTCGGCAAACTGTCGCCGAACATTTGTCTTCCGATGGCACCAGCATCTGGAGTGCTTCATCAATGTATGAAGCGGCACAAATTGTTGGTGACGCTATCCGCACCGTGCACAAGCGTGATGCCAAATCACTCGAGCAATTCGGCATTGACTTCAATGTGAGCATGATTTTCGGTGGGCAAATCAAAGGGGAACGCTGCCGGCTTTTCCAGATGTACGCCGCCGGTAATTTCATCGAATCACACGATGAAAACCCCTACTTTCAAATTGGCGAAGCAAAATACGGCAAGCCGATTATTGATCGAGTGATCACACCGACGACGCCGCTCGACGAAGCGGCCAAGTGCGCCTTGGTGTCGATGGATTCAACACTGCGCTCGAATATCTCGGTCGGCTTTCCGCTGGATCTGCTGGTATATGAAAGAGATGCCTTATCGGTGGGCCGTTTTGTGACGGTTGACGAGCGCAATCAATATTTTCAGATGATTCGTTCGACTTGGGGCCAGCAGTTGAAGCAAGTATTCGAAGGCATCCCTGATCCGGTGTGGAATGCTGCGCTAAATACCGAAGCGAATGTATTGTCGAGTGCGGCCGGTCATAACCAGCCGGTGCGTGTGCAACCACCTGGCTCGGTGACCAAAGCCGAGACCAAGGCAACTCAGTTGCAAACACTGGCGCAGCAAGATCAGCGTGGTCAGCCGCAGTAGCGGCACCTACCCCTTATTGTCAGATCACGATGGTTTGTGCTTCGCCATCTGCGCGTTCACGAATCAGGCCGATGCGGTACACCGTCTCACCCAAGCGCTTGAGTTCTGCCTCGGCATGATCCGCATCCTGCTTGGATACGATCACGGCCATGCCAATGCCGCAGTTGAAGACTCGGTGCATCTCGTCATCCGCCACGCCACCATGCTGCTGCAACCAGGTAAACAAGGGTGGCATATCCCAGGCATCGCGATGTAACTCCGCGGTCAAATTCGCTTGCAATACGCGCGGAATATTTTCGACCAAGCCACCACCGGTGATGTGCACCAAGCCATGCACATCGAGTGTGTTCATCAACGACAGCAATGGCTTGACGTAGATGCGCGTCGGCGCCAGCAGCACATCTGCCAATGGCCGACCATGAAAATCTGCGCTCAGATCAGGCTTGGCGACGTCGAGAATTTTGCGCACCAATGAATAGCCATTTGAATGCGCGCCGGAAGACGCCAAACCCAGCACCACATCGCCCGGCGCAATCTTGCTGCCATCGATGATGTTGGATTTTTCGACAGCGCCCACGGCAAAGCCCGCCAGGTCGTATTCGCCATCAGGGTACATGCTGGGCATTTCAGCGGTTTCGCCGCCAATCAAGGCGCAACCCGCCTGCTCACAACCGTGCGCGATGCCCTTGATGACATCAGTCGCCGCCGCAACATCAAGCCGTCCGCAGGCAAAATAATCCAGAAAGAACAGCGGCTCGGCACCCTGCACGAGTATGTCGTTGACGCTCATGGCGACCAGATCAATGCCCACGGTGTCATGGCGATTCAAATGAAACGCCAGCTTCAACTTGGTGCCTACGCCATCCGTGCCAGCCACCAGCACCGGCTCCTTGAATTTCTTGCTGACCTCAAACAGCGCGCCAAATCCGCCGATGCCGGCCAGCACACCTTCGCGCATGGTGCGTTTGGCAAACGGCTTGATCGCCTCGACCAGTGCGTCACCCGCGTCAATATCAACGCCCGCATCGCGGTAAGAGAGAGAAACCTTGGATAGTGATGACATAAAGGATGGGCGGGATAGGCTGAGGAAACGGTAGAATCGGTGCTTGCCCTGATGACAAGACCTGCAGGGCGCCACATTTTATCAAAACACCCTCATCCATAGCCCTGATGAATCCCCTGACTGGCCCCGAATCGCGCCAAAATCTGCTGTGGCTTTCGGTCAGTATCGGCTTTCTGGCATTGCTTTGGCTACTGACCCCGGTGCTCACGCCATTCGTGGCGGCTTTCATCATTGGCTATGTGTTGAATCCCGGCGTCGACTGGATGCATCAGCGCGGCTTGCCACGCGCAGTGGCCGTGCTACTCGCGATGCTATCTGTGTTCGTGGTGGTCACGGCACTGGCACTAGTGGTGTTACCCATCCTGGCTGAAGAATTGCCGGTGTTACGTGAACGACTGCCTGCACTGCTTTCGCGCATCGACGCGGCATTTGGTCCGACACTGCGGCAATGGGGTATTGGTGGTCGACTTGATTTCATCGCCTTGCAAAAAGCCATCGCCGCCAAGCTCGCGGCCGGCGACGGCTCTGCAGCCGCGCTGCTGAACTGGCTGCGTATCGGCGGTAGCGCACTCATCGCGTGGATAGGCACGCTGGTGCTGATTCCGATTGTGCTGTTTTATTTGCTGCTGGATTGGCACCGCGTGATTCAGCGCGTCAGCGAGACGGTACCGCGACGATGGTATGCATTGGTCGCAGACATGGCACTGGAAACCGATGCGCTGCTTGCGCAATATTTGCGAGGCCAATTGCTGGTTATGTTTCTGCTGGCAGCGTACTACTCAATCGCGCTGACGATTGCCGGTTTCGATGTCGCTTTGCCAGTCGGTATGCTGACTGGTCTGCTGGTGTTTATTCCTTACGTGGGCTTCGGGCTCGGGCTGGTATTGGCGATCATCGCGGCGCTGTTGCAGTTTGAGGGATGGGGCGGCTTGAGTGCTGTGGCGGTGATCTACGGTTTGGGCCAATTCCTTGAGAGTTTCTTGCTGACGCCTCGCTTGGTCGGCGAACGGATAGGCTTGCATCCGCTCGTTGTGATCTTTGCCTTGCTGGCGTTTGGCCAATTGTTC
>JBJTXC010000043.1:0-7186 GCA_046082065.1 Burkholderiaceae bacterium | reverse complement strand
GGGTCATCAACACCACCAAACCCGACATCGACCAGTGCACATCGGTCAAGGTACCAAAACCCAGCACTACAGCCTTCACCGATCCGGCCAATCCCGCCAGCGCAGCGGACAGCACAAATGCGAGTAATTTATAGCGCGCCACCTCATAGCCCAGCGAGGTTGCGCGCGGCTCGTTTTCTCTCACCGCTTTCAATACCTGCCCGAACGGCGAGTGAATAACCCGCACGATCAGTGCGAAAGCGGCCACCATGATGGCCAGCACCACGTAGTACATGGTCATATCGTTACGCAGATCGATCAAGCCGAGCAGGTCACCGCGCGGGATACTTTGCAAGCCATCTTCACCGCCTGTAAAGGGTGCCTGCAAAAACACAAAGAACAGCATCTGCGACAGTGCCAGCGTGATCATGGTGAAGTAAATACCCTGGCGACGAATCGCAAGACCGCCGATCAACCATCCCATCGCCGCCGCAAATGCGGTGCCGATCAACACGCCAAACTCGAACGGCACGCCCCAGATTTTCAGCGCATGACCGGTGATATAGGCTGCTCCACCAAAAAACGCGGCGTGCCCAAAGGACAGCAATCCGGTAAAGCCAATCAGCAAATTAAATGCGCAGGCAAACAATGCGAAGCACAGAATCTTCATCAACAACACTGGATACAGCGCGAATGGCGCCACCAGCAAAGCGATCAACACGGCTGCATAACCCAGCTTTCTTGGCATGACGTGCTCCTATTTTTCGCGACCAAACAAGCCGGCCGGCCTGACCAGCAACACCACGGCCATGATGATGAACACCACAGTAGATGACAGCTCCGGGTAAAACACTTTGGTCAAGCCCTCGATGACACCAAGCGCCAGGCCAGTCACGATTGATCCCAGTATCGAACCCATGCCGCCGATGACCACCACCGCGAAAATTGTCACGATCAAATTCGAGCCCATCAAGGGCGATACTTGCAGCACAGGCGCTGCCAGCACACCGGCAAATGCAGCCAGTGCCACACCGAAGCCATACGTCAGCGTCACCATCAGCGGCACATTGACGCCGAATGCTTCAACCATGCGCGGGTTTTCGGTACCGGCGCGAAGATACGCACCGAGCCGCGTCTTCTCGATCACAAACCAAGTCGCCAGGCACACGACTAACGATGCCACCACCACCCATGCGCGGTAAATCGGCAGCATCATGAAACCCAGATCAGTCGCGCCGGCCAATTGCGACGGTACCGCAAATGGCTGACCCGATACGCCATAAAACGAACGAAACACGCCTTCAATCATCAAGGTCACACCGAAGGTCAGCAACAACCCATATAAGTGATCGAGTTGATACAACCAGCGCAACATGGTGCGTTCAATGACGATGCCGAATACTGCAACCAGCAACGGCGCCAGTAACAACATCGCCCAGTAGCTCATGCCGAAGTATTGCAAGCCCATCCACGCCAGAAACGCGCCCATCATGTACAGCGCGCCGTGAGCGAAATTAATCACGTTCAACAAACCAAAGATCACCGCCAGCCCGAGCGACAACATGGCATAGAACGAGCCATTGACCAGCCCAAGCAGCAACTGACCCAAAAACGCAGCGAGTGGAATACCCAAGATCTCCATCCGCTAGACTCCCAGTAATTCGTTCAGCTCATCCATCTTGGTGTTGAGCTCATTTGCACCGAACTGCGCCACGACTTGTCCATGCTCGATCACATAAAAGCGATCGGCCAGCGGCGCCGCGAAACGGAAATTCTGCTCCACCATCACGATGGTGTAGCCCTTGCTCTTCAAAGTGGAAATCATGCGCGACAGCGCTTGCACGATCACAGGCGCCAACCCCTCGGAGATTTCATCGAGCAGCAACAACTTGGCGCCGGTTCGCAGAATCCGTGCAACTGCCAGCATCTGCTGCTCACCGCCCGACAATCGTGTGCCTTGGCTGTGCCTGCGCTCTTCAAGGTTGGGAAACATCTGGTAAATCTCGGCGACCGACATGCCACCGGCGCTGAGCGTGGGTGGTAGCAGCAAATTTTCTTCTGCTGACAGCGAAGAAAAAATCGCCCGCTCTTCCGGGCAATAGCCAACACCGAAATGCGCAATCTTGTGGGTCGGCAGCGCGATCGTCTCGACGCCATTGATCTTGATCGATCCACTGCGTTTGCCAGTCAATCCCATTATCGCGCGCAGCGTGGTGGTTCTGCCGGCGCCATTGCGTCCGAGCAGCGTCACTACCTCACCCTGCGCCACCGACAGATTCATGTCGTGCAAAATATGCGACTCGCCGTACCAGGCATGCAGCCCCTTGATTTCCAGCGCCTGGGTCATGCGTGCGCCCCCTCGAGCGGCGCCGTGCCACCCATGTAGGCTTCCAGCACCTGCGGGTTGCGCGATACCGTCTCGTAATCACCTTCAGCCAAAATCGCGCCACGCTGTAACACCGAGATGCGGTCACTGATGCCCGCCACCACGCTCATATTGTGCTCGACCATCAAAATCGTGCGGCCCTTCGATACCTTCTTGATCAACTCAGTCACCCGCTTGACATCTTCATGCCCCATGCCCTGAGTCGGCTCATCGAGCAGCATCAGCTCAGGGTCCATCGCCAGCGTGGTGGCAATTTCGAGCGCGCGCTTGCGACCATACGGCAGATCGACAGTGAGCTGATCTGCAAAATCACGCAAGCCCACCTCATCCAGCAGGGCCAGCGCTTGGTCATTCAACTGATCAAGCGAACGCTCGCTCTTCCAGAAGTAAAACGAAGTGCCGAGCTTGCGCTGCAGGCCCACGCGCACATTCTCAAGCACGGTGAGATGCGGAAACACGGCAGAAATCTGGAAGGAACGGATGATGCCCATGCGCGCGATCTGCGCCGGTCGCAACAGGGTAATGTCGCGCCCGTTGAACAAGATCTGCCCGGCGCTGGGGGCAATGAACTTGGTCAGGAGGTTGAAACAGGTGGTCTTGCCAGCGCCGTTCGGCCCGATCAGGGCATGAATATGGCCGCGCTGAACGCGCAGATCGACCTGACTCACGGCGACGAAGCCCTTGAACTCCCGGGTCAGGCCGCGGGTCTCGAGAATGATGTCTGACATGGGATGATGAAGAGTTGGGCTCCGGCAACAGCCGCAAACTTATTCGATTTTCAAGAAAAAACAAACTGGATTATGACGGCCAACCGAATTTGCGCCGCAGCATGGCCAGCTGCGACCTGGGCCATCGGGCTTCCACGAAGGCACGCCAGCCCGAAAACCAGATAAATCGTGCGAACATCGGCCGCTTTGTGTATTCTGGCGGTGAAATATCAAAATCACCTCCTTCCCCATGCATTCCCTGTTCGGCGACATCAGCAACATCATCAGCCTTTCCATTACCCCGGCATTTCTGATGCTCGGCGTCTTGCTGCAGATTCGGGTCTTGAATAACCGCTTGGACCGCATCAGCGACCGGCGCGAGGTGCTCGAGCAGCGCTTGTCTGCCGGCGGCGTGCCTGCCTTGCTGCAGCATGAATTGGTGGTGCTGTACCAGCGCGCCGAGGTGATTCATCGCGCCGTCAGCTTTTCATCGATCAGCATGGTCACGGTGTGCGCAGTGGTGGTCGCGCTGTTCGCGGATGATGTGTTTAACCTGCGGCTTGATTCACTGATTGCATTTTTATTTGTCGCAGCCATGCTCATGCTGGTGTGTAGCTTCAGCCTGCTGCTGCATGAAATCTTCGTCGCCAGCCACTCGATGCCGAGCCGGGCCTTGCTGCCGACCCGACAGCGCGATCTGCATCACTGAATTAACCCGCTGACTTAACCCGCTGACTCGAGCGCTTGCTGCGGTAGCCAAAAGCGCTGTTTCAAATTCTCCAAACCGGTTTCCGACATCACTTGCACCAGTCGTTGCGCTGCGCGGCGGCCCGGCAGTTGCTTCTGCGTCGCAATGATCAGCTCGTTTTTCATGGCGTGCTCCCAGCCCACCAGTTCGGTGACATTCAGTTGGTAACCATGCGCCTCCAGCTGCAGACAGCGCAGCACATTAGTCAGGTGACTACCGAATTCACGCGTGTGTATCGGATGACGCCAGATCTCAGTCAGCGCATCGCGCGCAAGCATTCGCGCTTTAGATTGCCGGAGCTGCGCCGCCACCTCAGCCTGACAACACGGCACCAGCACGATAAATTGCGCATGCTTTTTCAGCGCAAAGCTAATTGCGTCATCCGTGGCCGTGTCACACGCATGCAAGGCAGTGACAATCTCAACCTGCTCGGGTAAATCAGTCGACGAAATCGCATCAGCCGCTGACACATGATGAAACCGCATGCGCGTAAAACCGAGCTGCTCAGCCAATGCTTTTGCATGATTCACCAAAGGCTCGCGTACCTCGATGCCATGAATGATGGCGCCGTTGTCGTGCTGCTTGAAAAACAGGTCGTACAGGATGAAGCCTAGATACGACTTGCCCGCACCATGATCCACCAAGGTGAAAGGCCGATGCGCATCATGCAACTGCTGCAGTAGCGGCTCAATGAATTGAAACAAGTGATAGACCTGCTTCAGCTTGCGACGGCTATCCTGATTCATCTTGCCGTCGCGCGTCAGGATGTGCAGCGCTTTCAGCAACTCGATGGATTGACCAGCGCGGATCTCGGATTCTGCCATAAGGGTCATCACGTGTGCAATTTGCACGCGATGGTAACCCAGCCGCCTCGCGCTAGGACATCAGCACATAATCGCCCGGCGCTGCCGGCAGCTCAATATCGTCGCAGTGCACGGCTACTGCAGCGCGCTGTGACTGTCCCTGCTCCAACCAATCTGCCCACGTGGGCCACCATGAGCCGGTTTGTGGTGGCGTGATTCGCAGCCAACGATCCGGGTCGATGTAGTTGTCACTTCGAGGGAGTGAGGTAACGCGAAAATATCGCCTCGGGTGACCGGGCTCACTGCAAATGCCTGCATTGTGACCACCGGATGTCAGCAGAAACGTCATGTCGGCATCCACCGCCAGATTCAGCTTGTACACCGAGCGCCAGGGCGCGACATGATCCGTCTCCGTCGCAACCACAAAACTCGGTAGTCGAATGTCACCTAAAGCAAGCGGCCGCCCATCGACTCGGAAGCGCCCCTCGAATAAATCATTACCCAGAAACAGTTGGCGTAAATATTCACTCTGCATGCGATATGGCATGCGTGTGGCATCGGCGTTCCACGCCATCAAGTCGGTCATCGGCGCGCGCTGACCCAGCAGGTAATGATTAACGACACGCGACCACACCAGATCACGCGAGCGTAATAATTGAAACGCCCCTGCCATTTGCCTGTTGTCCAAATAGCCTTGGCTCCACATTACATCATCGAGATAGTCCAACTGGCTCTCATCGATAAACAAACGTAATTCGCCTGATTCGGTGAAGTCAGTTTGCGCAGCTAAGAGAGTCATCGAGGCCAGATCATCACGATGCTGCTGCGCCAACCAACTGGCCAGTATCGCCAGCAAGGTACCGCCAAGGCAGTACCCAACCGCATGCACCTGTACTTGAGGCTCACGCTGACGCACTTGTGTTAATGCCGCCAACGCACCAAGACGCAAGTAATCATCCATACCCAAATCGCGATCGTCGGCATCCGGATTACGCCAGGAGATCATGTACACCGTATGCCCACGCGATACCAAGTAACGCACCAGTGAGTTATTCGGCGAGAGATCAAGGATGTAGTACTTCATGATCCAGGCGGGCACAAACAAGATCGGTTGCCGAAAAACCTGAGCAGTGTGTGGTTCGTATTGAATCAGCTCGATCAGTCGATTCCGAAACACCACCTGACCAGACGTAGCAGCGACCTCTACGCCCACCCGAAATCGTTCACTGCCGTGCGGTGGATGCCCGCCCAGTGCACGCTCCCAATCTTCAATCAGATATTGCCAGCCACGCCAGAGATTCTGTCCAGCCTCGCGCCACGTCGCCTCAAGTACTTCCGGGTTGGTCGCAATAAAATTTACCGGCGAGACCACATCAAGCAGCTGACGCGAAGCGAAAGAGGCCAGCTGCTGATGATGCTCCGACATACCCCCGATGCCAGTGGTCGCGTTATGCCACCATTGCTGTTGCATCAAAAAACTTTGGTGAATCAGACAAAACGGCCAATGCTGCCATTGCGGTGAAATAAAACGCCTATCTTGTATCAAGGGCTCGATACACGGCGGGTTTTCACCTCTGGATAATGCGCGCGAGAAGTACATCATCAAACGTATTGATTTGCGCACTGCTTTCTCGACCAGCAGCTGTTGTTTGCCAGGCGATGCAGACAAATGCACCAGCCAATCCATCCAAGCCAGCACCATGCTACCCGGCGACATGAACCCAGTGAAACGCCCCATGAGGGCATGCACCATGCGGTCGGCTGGCGTTGGTTGATCAATCTCGTCTATTTTTTTGGGTGCAAACGTGTGCGTTTCGAGTACGTGATCTGCAGGTATGTGATCTGCGTGCACCACCTCGGAACCCGTTTCAGTCAAGGCCATGTCCATGCGTGGCTTTTGCCATCGCAGTACGCCACCCCGCCACCCACGTTACGAACCGACGCAGGCGTGGGAAAGACTGACTACCCAACCATGATTGAGCACTGAAACGATTCGGCAACCAGTCCCGCACGCGATAGCGACATGCGGCAAACCACATACTGAGCACCGTGGTGGGTGATAAATACCGTTGCCAAATGGAACGATAGATGACAAGCCGCAGCAGGGGATGCGGCTCACCTAACAGTTGAGTCTTGTATTGATACCGTCCCCACAGCAAATGACACTCACGCCCACCGGCACGGATGCAATCACATACCGACCAAAAACAACACAAGATGCCTAATCGGTAGGACGCCAGTGCCGGATCAGAAGCAGAGAACAGCATGACGTAGTTGTCGCCGATGCGACAAGCGAGCGACCCGCCGCAAATCTGATCGCCCATGCGTGCAATACCCACCAAGCCTGATCGACGACACAGTATCAGTATGCGTGCCATGTCGCGTCGTGAAAGCTCGGCTCGTTTACCTCGCGCGGCCATACTGTCTCGCTTGAACTGCTGCAACCGCCTGATCAATGCGCGCAACTGATCCGAGCGCAATGCATCCGCTTGACGAACTTCCCAAATAAGATCTGGCAGATCGCGCTGCAAGCGGTTGCCATAGCCACGCAAAGTCTTGCGAG
>JBJTXC010000042.1:0-5696 GCA_046082065.1 Burkholderiaceae bacterium | reverse complement strand
TCATGAGTTGGTTGATCTCTGCCGAGCTCGGCCAGATGTCGCCGATGTAGATATCGCGGCCCTTGCTGTCTTTGCCGAGGGGTTGCGTCATCAGATCGACCATGACGTTACCTCCAATCGCATAGGCGACCACTAGCGGTGGTGAGGCGAGGAAGTTGGCGCGAATGTTGGGATGAATACGCGCTTCGAAGTTACGGTTGCCCGACAGCACAGCGGCGGCCACAACATCATTTTTGACGATGGCTTCATTCATCGCTGGCGTGAGATCACCCGCGTTGCCGATACAAGTCGTGCAGCCATAGGCGGTGACGCCAAAGCCGAGCTCTTCGAGGTAGGGCAGCAAGCCTGCAGCCTCGAGGTATTGCGTTACCACGCGCGAGCCGGGTGCGAGCGAGGTCTTGATGTGCTTGGGTACGGTCAAGCCGAGTTTTACGGCTTTTTTAGCGAGCAAGCCCGCCGCCAGCAGCACGCTCGGGTTGGAGGTGTTGGTGCACGAGGTGATGGCCGCGATCAGCACATCACCATTGCGCAGGCTGACGCCATCACTGTTGGTGTAGCTTGCGTCGAGGTCTTCAGGTTTTTTATTGAAGCCGTTTTCTGCTACCGGTTTGGCAAACAAATCTTTGAATGTATTTCTGACGTGACCAATCTCGATGCGGTCTTGCGGACGCTTGGGGCCCGCGAGCGAGGGCGCAACTTTGGAGAGATCGAGCGTGAGCTCTTTGGTGTAGTCAACCTGGCCTTTTTTCGGGATACCAAACAGGTGTTGCGCCTTGAAGTACGCCTCGAATGCGTCAATCTCTGCCGTGGTGCGGCCGGTGCCATGGAAGTAATCAATGGTTGCTTCATCAACCGGGAAGAAGCCCATGGTTGCGCCGTATTCAGGCGCCATGTTGGCGATGGTTGCGCGGTCGGTGAGCGAGAGCGAGGCGGTGCCTTCACCAAAAAATTCTACAAACTTGCCGACCACTTTTTCTTTACGCAGCATCTCGGTGATGGTGAGTACCAGATCGGTTGCGGTGACGCCTTCACGCAGCACACCGGTCAGGTTGACACCCACCACGTCGGGCGTGAGGAAGTAGACCGGTTGGCCCAACATGCCGGCCTCGGCCTCAATACCACCGACACCCCAGCCAACTACGCCGATGCCGTTGATCATGGTGGTGTGCGAGTCGGTACCCACCAAGGTGTCGGGATAGTAGACACCGTCTTTGTGATGAACGCCGCGCGCGAGGTATTCCAGATTCACTTGATGCACGATGCCGAAGCCCGGGGGCACCACACCAAAGGTGTCGAATGCTTGCATGCCCCATTTCATGAACTGGTAGCGTTCGTTATTGCGCTGGAACTCCAGCTTCATGTTCAGATCAAGCGCATTTTTATCGCGGAAGTGATCAATCTGAACCGAGTGATCGACGACTAAATCCACCGGCACGAGTGGCTCGATGTTTTTCGGGTTTTTACCCATCTTGGAGGCAACACCGCGCATGGCCGCAAGATCAGCCAGCAAGGGCACACCAGTAAAATCTTGCAGTACGACGCGCGCTACGACAAACGGAATCTCATCGGTGCGATCGGCCTTTGGCTTCCAGTTGGCCAGCTGACGCACATGCGCCTCGGTGACTTTTTTGCCGTCGCAATTGCGCAGCACGGATTCCAGCACGATACGAATCGATACCGGCAAGCGGTCGATGTTCACGCCCAGCGATTTCTGCAGCGCCGGCAAGGAGTGCAACTTGCCTTTGAGCGAGCCAGAGATCGAAAATTCTTTGAGCGTATCGAACGAGTTATGCGACATGAGTTCTCCTAAAAGGCGTCCAGCCTGTATAAATTGATTCTTGATTCTTTTTAGCGGATCGGGTTGGCGCGGATATGTGCCTTGCACTCGCTGACGATCGGCTGACCCTTGCTGCCATCGAGCAGCATGGATTTGCTCGGTATGCTGATCCAGATGAGCTGACTCACCGGATCTTCAAAGCGCTGCACGCCGGTGGTGGTACCCACGCGTTGCATGCGGTACGAGCGGCCGCGCCAGACGAGATCGATCACGTTATCGCTGACCACATCACCGCCCACATATACCGGTTGTGCACGTTCGCACATCAGATTAGCGGTAGACCCATAAGCCTGGCTCACGCATGCCAGACCAAGTAACAGCACTGCAGAGAAACGGTTCGCCATATCACCTCCCATCCAGTTACCGCATGTTACCGGCTTGCAGCCGCACCAGGCTTTTTACAGGGTGAGTCGGCGCTGTACCCGCTGGTGGCTAGGGCAGCAGGTGCTTCACGCCGTCGCGCTCCTCCTGTAACTCTTTCAACGTAAGCGCAATGCGCTCTTGCGAGAACGCGTCGATCTCCAGCCCTTGCACGATATGGTACTCGCCGTTTTCGGTCGTGACCGGGAAGCCAAACATCACACTCTCGGGGATGCCATACGAGCCATCGGAAGGAATGCCCATGGTGGTCCATTTGCCGTGGGTACCCAGCACCCAGTCGCGCACATGGTCAATCGCCGCGTTTGCTGCTGATGCTGCCGACGACAAGCCGCGCGCTTCGATGATGGCGGCGCCGCGTTTGCCCACGGTGGGCAGGAATACGTCTTTATTCCATGCGTCGTCATTAATCATTTGCTTGACCGACTGACCGGCGATGGTGGCGAAGCGATAGTCTGCGTACATGGTTGGCGAGTGATTGCCCCACACGCATAGTTTTTCAATGGAAGCGACGGGCTTGCCGGTTTTGCCGGCGATTTGTGACAGTGCGCGGTTGTGATCGAGCCGCAGCATGGCGGTGAAGTTTTTAGCGGGCAGGCTGGGGGCCGATTTCATCGCGATGTAGGCATTGGTGTTGGCCGGGTTGCCGACTACCAGTACTTTCACATTGCGTGAGGCGACCGCATCCAGCGCTTTGCCTTGCACTGTGAAGATTTGCGCGTTCGCCTCGAGCAGGTCTTTACGCTCCATACCCGGGCCGCGCGGGCGTGCACCCACCAGCAGCGCGACATCAGCGTCTTTGAATGCGGTCATGGGGTCAGCATGCGCAGTCATACCGGCGAGCAGCGGGAAGGCGCAGTCATCCACCTCCATCATCACGCCCTTGAGCGCCTTTTGTGCTTTCTCGTCGGGGATCTCGAGCAGCTGCAGAATGACAGGCTGATCCTTGCCGAGCATGTCGCCGTTGGCGATGCGGAACAGCAGGGAATAGCCGATTTGACCCGCGGCGCCCGTGACGGCTACTCGCATGGGGGTTTTTGACATGGTAGATCTCCGGTCTGGTGAATTGAGCGAAACGCTTGCGTGGGCCGACGATACCGCACCCGAAAACTTGGCAGCGAGTTTAGGGGCGGTGCATGATGCTGTCAATCTACCTCTTATATCTTATATAAGACATCATACCGATTTATCTGCTGGACGTTGGGCAGTGTCTGTGGTGAAATGCGGCGCCATGAGTCAGACCCTGACCCCACCGCTATCCAGCGTCCCGGCGGCGAGTGCCGGGATCGGCCTGGCTTCGCCTACGTTCAGCCCGCTGTATCAGCAAATCAAGGCCCTGATCTTGCAAAGTTTGCAATCGGGCGAATGGAAACCGGGCGAGTTGATTCCAAGCGAGGTTGAGCTGGCGCTGCGTTACAAGGTGAGCCAGGGCACTGTCAGAAAAGCCATCGACGAACTGTCGGCCGAGAATCTGGTGGTGCGGCGGCAGGGCAAGGGCACGTTTGTCGCCACCCACCATGAGGCCAAGGTTCAGTTTCGCTTCCTGAAGCTGATGCCCGACAGCGGCGACGCGCACCAACCGGAAAACCGCATCATCGAAGTCAAGCGCCTGCGCGGCCCGGCCGAGGTAGCGCGCGCACTCGATATGAAAGCCGGCGACTCGGTGGTTTACATCAAGCGTATTCAGTCGTTTGATGGTGTGCCCATCATTCTGGAAGAGATCTGGCTACCTGGCGTGCTGTTCAAAGGCCTGACGGCCGAGCGTTTAGCCGAATACAAAGGGCCGATGTACGGCCTGTTCGAGACCGAATTCGGCACGCAGATGATTCACGCCACTGAAAAACTCAAAGCGGCCGTGGCCGACGACACCATCGCTGCCTCGCTGCACGTGGATGCGGGTACGCCGGTGCTGAGTATTGAACGGGTGGCGTTCACGTATGGTGAGCGCCCGGTTGAGTTGCGCCGTGCGATTTATCTCACCGCGCAGCATCACTATCACAACGAGTTGAGCTGACGCGGGGCGATGATGTTAGCAAGCTGGCAAAAATCATTTCACGCCGAGTCGGGCGTCGAGTTGTCGACCCGGATAAAATTCGAAAGTTCGAACTAATACGCAGAAACCCACTCAGCCTGTAACGCTGGAGAAAGCTTCCTATGTCCGATGCGAGCGCGCGCAGACGCTTTACCAACATTCACGTCACACAAATCATTCGGTACCGGCTGCCTGCTTCGGGCATGGTGTCGATCCTGCATCGCATTAGCGGTGCGTTGATGTTTTTGTTGCTGCCTTTTGTGCTGTTTTTATTCGACAAATCCATCACCTCGGAGATTTCATTCGAGTTCTTGAAGGGTTATGTCAGCCATCCACTGGTGAAGTTATCGATACTCGCGGTGAGCTGGGCGTATTTGCATCATTTCTGCGCCGGCATTCGGCACCTGGTGATGGACATGCATATCGGTTTGGCCAAGGAGGAAGCGGTCAAGTCGGCAAAAGTGGTGTTGGTGATCAGCGGTGTATTGACGCTGCTGGTGGCTGCCAAATTGTTTGGAGTGATGTGATGGCGAACAACCAGATTGGCCCGAAGCGTGTAGTCGTTGGCGCGCACTATGGCTTGCGCGATTGGTTAGCGCAGCGCGTAACTGCCGTTGTGATGGCGGTATTCACGATGGTTACGTTGGTGTTGTTCTTTGGCGCGTCCGATTTCAGTTATGAAGGTTGGGCGGGGCTCTTTGCGCAGCAGTGGTTCAAGATTTTGGCGTTCGTTACTTTCCTCTCGCTGTACTACCACGTGTGGGTTGGTGTGCGTGATATCTGGATGGACTACGTCAAGCCTGTCGGCATTCGGCTTGCGCTGCAAGTGTTCACCATTCTTTGGTTGCTGGGCTGCGCCGGTTGGACTGTGCAGATTCTTTGGAGAGTGTGATCGTGGCTGCCATTAAATCTTCCATCGCGCAGCGTCGGTTTGATGCTGTCGTTATTGGCGCAGGCGGCTCCGGTATGCGTGCTTCGCTGCAATTGGCCGAGGCGGGTCTTGCGGTCGCTGTGCTATCAAAAGTGTTTCCGACGCGTTCACATACCGTCGCAGCGCAGGGTGGTGTCGGTGCTTCGCTGGGCAATATGTCAGAAGACAATTGGTACTGGCATATGTTTGATACCGTCAAAGGCTCTGACTATTTGGGTGACCAGGACGCGATTGAGTTTATGTGTCGCGAAGCGCCCAAAGTGGTGTACGAGATGGAGCACTTCGGCATGCCGTTCGATCGCAACCCGGACGGCACGATTTATCAGCGCCCGTTTGGCGGCCACACCGCAAATTTTGGTGAGAAGCCGGTGCAGCGCGCCTGTGCCGCTGCGGACCGTACCGGGCATGCGATGTTGCACACGCTGTATCAGCGCAACGTGCGCGCAAAAACTCATTTCTTTGTTGAGTGGATGGCGATTGACCTGATCCGCAGTCAGCAAGGTGATGTGCTTGGTGTG
>JBJTXC010000041.1:0-6946 GCA_046082065.1 Burkholderiaceae bacterium | reverse complement strand
TGTGCTCGGCCCGGATGTTATCGCGGGGCTTGAGCGTGCCTTGACAGAAGCTGAGCAAAATTATCGTGCGCTGGTGATCTGGCATGCGGACGCTGCCGAGGGCGGTGCATTTTCTGCGGGTGCAGATTTGCAAGCGATGCTGCCTTTGTTTATGTCGGGTGGCGCCAAAGCGATCGAACCTTTCGTCGCGCGCTTTCAAAACGCAATGATGCGCGTGAAGTATGCCAACGTACCCGTAGTAGCCGCAGTCGCTGGCTTGGCGCTGGGTGGTGGTTGCGAGTTGATGATGCATGCAAGCCGACGCGTCGTCCTGCTTGAATCTTACGCTGGCATGGTCGAGGTAGGTGTTGGCTTGGTGCCTGCGGGTGGTGGTTTGAAAGAAGCGGCGCTTCGTTCCGCGCGTGAGGCCAAGGGTAACGACATCCTGCAGTTCCTGAAGCAGCGTTATATGAATGCCGCGACTGCTGCCGTGTCCAAGTCGGCTACCGAAGCAAAAAAAATGGGCTATGTATCGCGCGGCGATGTGATCGTGCTGCATGCGCATGAGCTGCTGCATGTCGCCACGACGCAAGCGCTTGCTTTGGCAGATGCGGGTTATCGGGCACCGCTGGCATCGCTGATTCCAGTGACGGGCCGCTACGGTAGTGCCACCATCAAGGCGCAACTAGTGAATATGCGCGATGGTGGTTTTATCTCGGCGCACGATATGCATATCGGCGAATTAATTGCTGATGTGGTGAGTGGCGGTGATATCGAGCCTGGTAGTCGGGTATCCGAGCAGTGGTTGCTGGATCGAGAGCGTGCCGCGTTTGTGTCATTGCTGGCGCATCCAAAAACGCAAGAGCGCATTATGGGCATGCTGCAAACCGGTAAGTCGGTTCGGAATTAAACATGGGGGATGTCGGCCTGCGCGGATTTGAACACTATTGATTCCACCTTGCGCCGAGATAAGCACACAAAGGACATCGCTTTTTCAGGTTTAAGAACACCGCTTTTTCAGGCGACAACTTGGTAAAGGCTGGGGTCTTGGATGGTTGTACAGATGAGGTTAAAAAAATGAGTAAACAACTGCAAGACGCTTACATCGTCTCCGCAATCCGCACACCAATTGGTAAAGCGCCGCGTGGTGTGTTTCGACACATGCGCCCTGATGATCTGCTGGTGCATACGCTGAAGGCAGCGCTGGCGCAGGTGCCGACGCTTGACCCCGCCACGATCGAAGACGCCATTGTCGGTTGCGCTTTCCCGGAAGCCGAGCAAGGCTTGAATGTGGCGCGCATGTCGGTGCTGTTGGCTGGTCTGCCGAAATCGGTTGGCGGCGTGACGGTGAATCGCTACTGCGCGTCAGGCTTGACTGCGGTTGCCATGGCGGCTGATCGTATTCGTACTGGCGAGGCAGATGTGATGATTGCTGCGGGTGTCGAGTCGATGTCGGTGGTGCCGCTGATGGGCTATCACCCGTCGTTCAACGCCGGCAGCTTCCGCGATGAAAATATCGGCATGGCCTATGGCATGGGCCTGACTGCCGAGAAGGTTGCGCAGCAATGGAAAATCACGCGTGAGGCGCAAGATGCATTTGCTGTTGAATCACATCGTCGCGCTGCTGCCGCCATTGAAAACGGCGAGCGTGCAGACGAGATCACGCCGGTTGAAGTGATCGAAAAATTTCCCAACCTGGCGAGCGGCGAAATCGATATCAAGACTCGCACCATCTCGCAAGACGAAGGCCTGCGCGCCGATACAACGATCGAAGGGCTGGCCAAGCTGAAGCCAGTGTTTGCAGCCAAAGGCTCGGTCACGGCCGGTAATAGCTCTCAAACTTCCGACGGTGCAGGTGCGTTGATTTTGGTGAGCGAAAAAATTCTCAAGCAATTCAACCTCACGCCACTGGCGCGCTTCATGTCATTTGCAATTCGTGGCGTACCACCGGAGATTATGGGCATCGGCCCCAAAGAAGCCATACCCGTCGCTTTGAAACACGCTGGCCTGACGCAAGACCAACTCGATTGGATCGAGCTGAACGAAGCTTTCGCCGCACAAGCGCTGGCAGTGTGCAACGACCTTGGGCTTGATGCGGCCAAGGTGAACCCGACCGGTGGCGCGATTGCCTTAGGTCACCCGCTCGGCGCGACGGGTGCGATTCGTGCCGCAACCGTCATTCATGGCCTGAGGCGTCGTCAGCTTAAATACGGCATGCTGACCATGTGCGTAGGGACCGGCATGGGCGCTGCAGGTATTTTTGAAAGACTGTAATGAGCATACGCTTCACTGTTGATCAAGCGATTGCCACGCTCGCTTTCAATCGCCCGGAAAAAAAGAACGCAATCACTGCGGCGATGTATCAGGCGGCGGCTGATGCCTTGGTCGAGGCGAACGCCAATGATGCGGTACGCGTGATCATCATCACGGGTGATGGGGAGGCTTTCACTGCGGGCAATGATCTTGAAGATTTTTTACGTCACCCGCCGCAGGGAGACCATAGCCCGGTCGCGCAATTCATGCATGCCTTGCGTGATGTCGCCAAGCCGGTGGTCGCAGCGGTACCGGGTTTAGCGATCGGTATCGGCACCACTTTATTGATGCATTGTGATCTGGTCTACGCAAGTGAGCGCGCGAAGTTTTCCTTGCCGTTTACGCAGCTCGGGTTGTGTCCTGAGTTTGGCTCCAGCGTTCTGCTGCCGCGTATGGCCGGCTACCAGCGTGCGGCGGAGAAGTTATTACTCGGCGAGGCTTTCGATGCGCATGAAGCTGAACGTATCGGCCTGGTGAATCGCGTACTCGCGCCCGATCAGCTGATGCCTTTCGTTGAAGGCCAAGCGGGTAAATTGTCGGCCTTACCCACTGAGTCGCTGCGGCTCACCAAGCGGCTGATGCGCGCCGATCTGTCGGGCGCAGTGACAGCGGCTATGCAGACCGAAACGCAGCATTTCACGCGAATGCTCACCGAGGCAGATGCCAAAGAGGCGTTCTCGGCGTTTCTGGAGAAGCGTAAGCCGGTGTTCCGATAAACGGACCTTGTCAGCCGTCGCTCAGTGTCGATAGTGTCGCAATACCGGGAATCGCGACATTAAAGCCTCGTTTAATGTCGCGATTCTAGAGTTTTGCCGCGCGCACTGATCGAGGTGCGCAACGCAGTTACAATCGAGGTGTGAAGTAGCCCAGACAGTCGCTGGTGATCGCGAGATCGCGGGAGGAAGGTCCGGACTCCACAGAGCAGGGTGACGGCTAACGGCCGTCCGCCGTGAGGCGCGGAATAGGGCCACAGTGACGAGCGTATTCAGTTACGGTGAAACGCGGTAACCTCCACCCGGAGCAATTCCAAATAGGCACGCGATGATGTTGCTCGCGGAGCGTGCGGGTAGGAAGCTTGAGCGCCGAAGTAATTCGGCGCCTAGAGGAATGACTGTCATGCTCGCCGCAAGGCGAGCACCACAGAATCCGGCCTATCGGGCTGCTTCACATTGTTATCGCCGACTGAATTTTTTCGGCCTGATCTTGCAGATCATTCAAGATGGCTCTGGCCTGTTTTGCCGGCAAGTGACGAACGATAGCTTTCACCAGTTCACTGACAACGTCACGGTTCATGATCGGCATGTCCGGATTTTTCTGGCTATACGCCAACAACACGGCGTGCATTACATCGGTCCATAGATCCAGGTTAGGGTCGATTGACACGATCTCATTTAATTGAAGTTCTGAACCTAATTTATTCCGAAACTTAATGTCTTCGAATGGTATGGTGCCATCTGCGCGGTGCCATAAGTCGAATTCCTTAATGTGGCTGTAGCCGCGCACCAGCGCCAGCAATTTTTCTTGCAAGCGTTCGTCACGTAGTTCTGCCGAGGGCAGGCTTATGTTGTTTATTCTCGGACGGTACTGCAGGAAATTGAACAAGTAGTCCACCTCGGGGAAGTCGTCTAAAACGAGCGAGCTCAAATTCGGAAATGCTTCGAGCGCATTTAAAACATCCGAGACATACTGGGTATGGGCGGGATTGTCTATATCGAAGTATCGCATGTCAGTCAGTTCTTCCCAGCTGATTGAGATCGACTGCAGGCGGGGGTTATAACTTGCTTTTAACCTCTCAACAAATGCCTTGAAACCCAGCGGGTCAATTGGAACAGGCAGACAACCGACGTTGATCAAATTCAGGTGCGTGCCAATCACCTTCATCAGCGTTGCCATAGCTTTCGGTGCAAATCGCTCAAAGCCTGTGATCTCGAGTGTCTTGAGGTTTGTGTTTTTTAAGAGTGGATCGACGAGTTCTTTGGGAAGCTCATCAGTGCCAGCCGGATGTTTCAGACCAAGGGTTTCCAGGGTGTGATTTTCGGATAGGGCAGCGATTGCAACTGTTATGTCGTGGAATGCCGGCTCTCCACTCAGTGAATATTTCAAACACTTCAGATGTGTGTTTGAGCGTGTCAACTTGGCCAAGATTCGACCGGTGCCGATAGGCATCTCGTGACCGATATGAAGCTCGCTCAAGGTGGAATTGTTTGACAGTGCGCTGACGATGAAGTCAATCGTTTTTAGATTGGCTATGTAACCAAGCTTGAGTGTTTGAAGGTTGGAATTTTTTCTGATCGATTCTGTAATCGCTTCAGATTCTTGCTGATTAGGAGCGATTAAATCCAAGAAGCTCAGGTCTAGAATCCTGAGGGAGCGGTTGTTGAGAATTGCGCAGAGTAATTGAGCCGAGCAACGGATTCCTTTTTTTGACAAGCCCGGTGTTGCTAAAGCTTGAATTCCGTAATGGTTGCAGAAAAATTCAGTCAGTATGGATCTAATTTCGGGCGCGTCTATTGGACGATGGTCAAGATCACGTCGAAGGTAGAGATTTGTTATGGTCGGATAGTCCTTGCAGATTTGTAGAAGCTCGGTTAACTCTTTTTTGTCATAAGAATTTATAGAGAGTTCATTGGCGGCCGTTTTGATCGAGGCGAGAATTTTAGGCTTTATCTTTCTATCGAATTCACTCAAGCGCGGTTCTGTTCCATGCGTGCTGTCGGAGGAAGAGTTGTCAAGCGATAGCTCTTGATCTGATTGATCGGCTTCTGAGCTCTCGTCATTGTCTGTCGAAGGGGTCGCTGGCGCTTGTGCCTGCTGCTGATTCAGTTGCGGCGGTGAATGCGGCATCATTTGCATCAGTTGATCCCAATCGGGAAGCGGCTCATCCACATCAAAGGCATACAGCGGGTTGGTGGCGGGGAATTGGTCTGCAGCCGGGCTATGCATTCTCGGCGAACGGGTATGGGCGTCGTCTTCCCCGTGAAGATTGTTGTCATGGTCGGATGTATTGCCGCGGACGGGATCAGGTTCATCGGCGTTATTGGCGTTATTGGGTGTCGGGCTGGGCGGTAAACCGCTGTCGAGTGCGCGTTTCATGGCAAATAAGGCTTTCAAATTGAGTTGGCCGCGTGGCAGCGAGATGTGCGGAGCTTGTGTCGCCCCGGTTCTCGCGCTGTTCCGGATGTTCAATTCAATCCGCTGGCCGGGCTTGGGTGGCGCTGGGAAGCAAAACCCATGTGTATAACTAAAGTTCTACTTTCAGTAATTTCCCTAAGTCATTCATTTCTCTCGACTATTGATCCGTTAAGCGGCTTCAACTAGTTCGCCTAAGTCCTTGACTTCATTGAAAAAAACCAGTGTTTCGCTGCGTCATTTTCCTTGACCCGCCTTGCGCCATCCTCTAAAGTGGGCGGCAGTGTGAAAAAGTGTTTTTTTGTGGGGCAGACTTTGCTGAGTTTTCCCCGTGGCGGACATCGCCCCGAGGCGATCGATATTGCAAATATTCCAATAAAGAGGGATGGACTGCGTGTACCAGGGAGCGTCAGCACTGAGTTTGGATGCCAAGGGGCGGATGTCGATCCCCGCCCGGCACCGTGACGCGCTTGCATTGCAATGCGAGGGCAGGGTCACGCTTACTCGCCATCCGCATGGGTGTCTGTTGCTGTTCCCGCGACCGGTGTGGGAGCAACACCGCGAACAAATCTCGAACTGGCCGATGTCGGCGCGCGCTTGGCAGCGCATTTTCCTTGGTAGTGCGTCCGATGTAGAGATGGACAGCGCCGGACGCATTCTGATTTCGCCCGAGCTGCGCAACGTGGCCGCGTTGTCGCGCGAAGTGATGCTGCTGGGCATGGGCAGTCATTTCGAAATCTGGGATGCAGCGAAGCTGGAAGAGAGTGAAGCACAAGCGATTGCTGGCGGCTTGCCTGATGTACTGAACGATTTTTCTTTCTGACGGCGGCGCATGACGGAGTCATTGGCGTCTGGTGGTCAGCACCGGACAGTGCTGCTGCAGGAAGCGGTCGATGCGTTGGCAATCACTGACGCGCGGCGCGATGGCATGTATATCGACGCGACCTTTGGTCGCGGTGGACATAGTCAGTTGATTTTGTCGCAGTTGTCGGCGCAGGGTCGCTTGCTGGCGTTTGACAAAGACCCGCAGGCCATCGCGGTGGCTGAAACGCTGGCACAGCACGATGCGCGGTTCGGCATTACGCACGACAGCTTTGCGGCCATAAAAAGTTTGTTGAGTGCCAAAGGCATTCAGCAAGTCGATGGTGTGTTGATGGATCTGGGTATTTCGTCACCGCAGGTCGACGATGCAAGACGTGGTTTTTCATTTCGAGCTGATGGCCCGCTCGATATGCGGATGGATACAACGCGCGGGATACCGGCGTCGCAGTGGCTGGCAAGCGTATCGCAGGACAACCTGGAGAGAGTAATTCGAGCGTATGGGGAAGAACGGTTTGCTTTTCAGATTGCAAAGGCGATTGTTGATCGCCGAGCAGTCGAGCCTATTACCACTACCGGACAACTTGCCGCGCTCGTGGCTGGCGCCGTCAAGACCCGTGAAAAAGGTAAAGACCCGGCCACCCGGACTTTTCAGGCTGTACGCATTTTCATCAATCAAGAACTGGAAGACCTTGAAACAGGGCTA
>JBJTXC010000040.1:0-3612 GCA_046082065.1 Burkholderiaceae bacterium | reverse complement strand
CGCATTATGGATGTGCTCGGTAACGCGATCGATGAGCGCGGTGCAGTCAGCATGGCGAACTCCGCATCCATCCACCGTGCTGCGCCTGCGTACGACGAGCTCTCGCCATCACAAGAGTTGCTGGAAACAGGTATCAAAGTGATTGACTTGGTTTGCCCGTTCGCCAAAGGCGGTAAGGTGGGTCTGTTCGGTGGCGCCGGCGTAGGCAAGACCGTCAACATGATGGAGCTGATCAACAACATCGCCAAAGCTCACTCGGGTCTTTCGGTGTTTGCTGGTGTAGGCGAGCGCACGCGTGAAGGTAACGACTTCTATCACGAGATGATTGAAGCCGGCGTGGTCAACACTGAAGACTTCACCAAGTCCAAAGTGTCGATGGTGTACGGTCAGATGAACGAACCACCCGGCAACCGTCTGCGTGTTGCGCTGACAGGCCTCACCATTGCTGAATCATTCCGCGACGAAGGCCGCGACGTGTTGTTCTTCGTCGATAACATTTATCGCTACACCCTAGCAGGTACTGAGGTATCGGCGCTGCTCGGCCGCATGCCTTCTGCGGTGGGCTATCAGCCAACGCTGGCGGAAGAAATGGGCCGTTTGCAGGAGCGCATTACCTCGACCAAGGTTGGCTCGATTACCTCGATTCAGGCGGTGTACGTGCCGGCGGATGACTTGACCGACCCATCGCCTGCCACCACCTTTGCTCACCTTGACTCGACGGTTGTGTTGTCTCGTGACATTGCAGCGCTTGGTATTTACCCTGCGGTGGACCCACTCGACTCGACATCGCGTCAACTTGATCCGAACGTGGTCGGCCCAGATCATTACGACACCGCGCGCGAAGTACAGGGCACCCTGCAACGCTACAAAGAATTGCGCGACATTATCGCGATTCTCGGCATGGATGAATTAGCCCCTGAAGACAAACTGGTGGTGGCGCGCGCACGTAAGATGCAGCGCTTCTTGTCGCAGCCCTTCCATGTGGCCGAGGTGTTTACCGGCTCACCTGGCAAGTACGTTCCGTTGAAGGAAACCATCAAAGGCTTCAAGATGATTGCGTCGGGCGAACTCGATCATTTGCCTGAGCAAGCGTTCTACATGGTGGGTACCATCGACGAAGCGATTGAGAAGGGTAGCAAGATGCAGTAATGCACAAAACCCGCCGTTAGGGTGGGTTTGCAGCATCACTGGCAACTGGCCCCACCATCCGACAAAGACATCCCATGGCAAATACCATTCATGTTGACGTAGTCTCCGCCGAGGAACAGATCTATTCCGGCCCGGCGGAGTTTGTCGCGCTACCGGGCGAGGCTGGACAGCTTGGTATTTATCCTCGTCACACGCCGCTCATTACCCGCATCAAACCAGGCGCGGTGCGCATTCGCGTCCCCGGTCAGGCGGAAGAAGAGTTTGTGTTTGTCGCAGGCGGTGTGCTTGAAGTACAGCCGAACGCGGTCACGGTGCTCGCTGACACAGCCATTCGCGGCAAAGATCTCGACGAAGCCAAAGCCAATGAAGTGAAGAAGATGGCCGAAGAGGCACTCGTCAATCAGAAATCGGAAATTGATTACGCAGTTGCGCAAGCCGAATTGGCGATCGCAGTTGCGCAACTTGCTGCGATTCAGCGCTTGCGCGAAAAGCGTGGTCATTAAAACCGACGCCCTCTCGGCATACTGATGGATCAGTGATGCCGACCATGCCAACACAGGCGGGCAGTCGGTAGCTAGAGAAAAACCCGATCTCGATGCGTCCACCTCAATGGTTCTTGAACAAAGCAGCTAAGGCTGCTTTTTTAATGTTGATCCGCCCACGCTGAAGAACGCGCAATCGCACGCTGCCAAACATCGAGGCGTGCATGCCGCTCAGCAGGCGACATCTTCGGTTCGAAGCGGTGTTCCATTTTCCACTGTGCGGCGATCTCGTCTTGCGAGCTCCAATAGCCAACACCCAGCCCCGCCAAATAGCCGGCACCCAACGCGGTGGTTTCAGTGACTTCAGGTCTGACCACGGGTACGCCGAGGATGTCCGACTGAAATTGCATCAGTAAGTTGTTGCGCGCAGCGCCACCATCGACCCGCAGTTCTCGCAGGGGTGTGGCAGAGTCTTTTTGCATCGCCGCGAGCACATCCGCTGTTTGAAACGCGATGCCTTCCAACGCGGCACGTGCAATATGGCCCGCTTGTGTACCGCGGGTAATGCCGAGCATGGTGCCGCGTGCATAGGCATCCCAGTGCGGCGCGCCAAGTCCGGAAAAGGCGGGCACGAATGTAACGCCATCGCTGTCGGGCACCGAGGCTGCCAATGCTTCAACATCATTCGATGATTTCACGATGCCGAGCCCATCGCGCAGCCACTGCACCGTAGCACCGCCCATGAATACACCACCCTCAAACATGTAGTCTGTGCGATGCGGTGTCTCGTGCCCTGTTGTCCAGCCGACTGTCGTGAGCAATTGATTATGCGACTCCATCGCGGTACCGGTATTCATCAAAATAAAACAGCCGGTACCGTAGGTGCTCTTCACCATGCCGGGCTGATAGCAGGCTTGACCATACGTTGCCGCCTGCTGATCGCCGGCGATACCAGCGATAGGAATTTCTGCGCCAAAGATGGATGCGCTGGTGTGCGCAGCGATACCGCTGCTCGGTACGACCTCGGGTAGCACCGCACGCGGTATGCGGAGCAACGAAAGAATTTCATCATCCCAATCGAGCGAATGAATATTGAACAGCATGGTGCGCGATGCATTGCTGGTATCCGTGATGTGCGCGCCTGCGAGTTTGAAGATCAACCACGAATCTACCGTGCCAAATGCCAGCTCACCGCGCTCGGCGCGATCGCGCGCGCCGGGTACGTGGTCAAGCAACCAGCGCAGCTTGGTACCGGAAAAATAGCCGTCAATCACCAAACCTGTCTTGCTGCGGAATAGGTCGCTTTTGCCTTCAGCGCGCAGCGCATCGCAAAACGACGCAGTTCTTCTATCTTGCCAAACGATGGCATTCGCCACAGGTTCGCCGGTGGCGCGGTCCCACAGCACCGTCGTTTCGCGTTGATTGGTGATGCCGATGGCGGCAATGTTTTTCGCGGTCAGTGATGCGTCGCGCAGCACGTGCTGCGTCACCTCAAGCTGGGATTGCCAGATCTCATTGGCGTCATGTTCCACCCAGCCCGGGTGCGGAAAAATCTGTCGAAACTCTTTTTGCGCCATGCCATGAATACGCCCGGCGCGATTAAACAGAATCGCGCGCGAGCTTGTGGTGCCTTGGTCAATCGCCAAGATGAATGAATCTGCCATGCCTACCTCCGTCGTTTTCATCAGCTGCCGCCGTCATCGCAGCAGCTGGTGGAAACGTGTTTGGAAAAAAATGCGCGGACTTGCCGCGCATCGGAAAAAATAAAAAGCAATGATGCCGGACGATGCGATCACCACATCATCCGGCCATCAGGTCGTTTACTTCACGCGACCTTCTTTCCATGCTTGCAGCAGCTTCTCGTAAGCGATGGTTTCGCCTTTTGGCTTCTCATTGGCGAGCTTCTTCCAGGGTGCGTTCGTATCAGACAGCCACTTGTTAGGATCGCTCTTGTCGTTCAGCTTCGGTGGGCAGTTCTTCA
>JBJTXC010000039.1:0-3147 GCA_046082065.1 Burkholderiaceae bacterium | reverse complement strand
CACCCGCTGGCGTAATGATGGCGAGCCTTATGAAATACCGGCCTTCTTACTGCGGCCAGCGAATGAGGCCAACTGGTCTTGGCAAGGGCTGCGAGACAAGTTGAGCGCCTTCGGGTCGTGGGTCATGCGCGGGGGTTTACCCTCACCATCAGCCCCACCCGCTAAGCCAGGTGAAGGTACTGCTCCAACCGAAGTACCGTTTCAATACCCCGAGTTGTATCCAGTACTTGATAGTGATCTCGCGGGCTTGGTTGCCAAAGCATCTGGGAGAAGCGAGCCTCTGATGCTGGCGATGCGAACGCTCTACTGGCGTTATCTGAATGACCCGTATCGCGATACAGCTAGACGGCTGATTGAAAAAGGTCGTGACCCAACAGTCGCATTTATGGCGAGCGAGCTACAAATCGAGAATATGCGAGAACTCTTGGCGCTACTTGTCAAGCAACGGCCCGAAGATATTCTGATGCGCGCTGAACTGCATCGCGAGTTAGGCGAGTTCACGGCTGCTATTGAGCTGCTGACAGCGTGGGATAAGGAGGATAAAGAAGCTAACGCAATCCGAGAGGCGGCACGCCACGAAATATCAGCGCCGACCGTGATCAATTATGCGTGGAAAGTAACAAGTACAGCGATTTAGGTCGTAGCCGGCCGGCAAACAAGGGGGAGTGATGATTTTCTTGGCTGTGTTAGCTATTTTTATGTGTTTACACTGATTGGTTGACCTATTTAATGATCCAGGGTGATGAGCGGTGTACTACACGGAGAAAATTAACTTCTTGGCACACGGTCTTTGTACTGCGCCACCCTTGGATATGGCCGATCCCAGATCACCAGGTTATTCAGGCACGGGCGACCCCTATTTGGATTACCTGCCTCGCTTCCAAGCGATTTGGGCTGCGATGCGCCAAGACAATGAATGGCGACAACGCGGCAATGGGTTTCATGCTTCTTTTTTAGACACTTGGCGGTTGAAGCTTGCCCTGCTGCCTAAAGAAGTCGAGTTGTTTGCTGGCATGATGTATGCCCACGCGCTATTGGTACAGGTGATTCATGGCATCGCAGGTCGGCTTAACTACTCGGTAAGCAAAGACGAAGCCAAAGAAAATACATTTCCAAGGGTGAATGGTGTGCTTTCAACTATTGACACCCATGTTTGTCCAGCGATCATGCCGACGATGCTGCTCTATGAGGAAGTGATGGACGATCAAGTGGCAGATGATTCGACTAGAACCTCAGACATCAAGCCGATCTTGGAGCAAAAAGTCTGGCTAGAAAACCATACCTTGTTCGATCAAAGTATAGAAAACGCCATACGGAATATGGATGTACTACTCGCTATTCTGCTTGATAGCCCGCCCGAACTATCGATCAAGGTCATCAATAACTACCAATACAATCATGCCAAGATAAAGCTCGCGATCTCGATGGGTGTCTATGGAGATCGAGAAATTAACGGAGTCGAATTCCTCCAGTAGCGATTTTTTATATACCCAATTCATGCTTAAGACATTGCCACCCAGTTATCAAATGCATCAAGTCGCCCTGATCAGTTGCAGTTTGCTCATGTTCACCGTGACGGACGCGATCGCGAGTTGGAAATACATCTCTCAAAGCAAAGGCTATGTCAGCAACTATGTTGATAAAACTACCATCAGGGCAACACAAGAAAAGACCAGTACCGTTTGGTCGAAGTCCGAATACAAGGTGCCTAATGAGAATGGCTGGCGTTCGGCGGTCGGTCTTTGGGAGGCCGATTGCAAGAACCGGCAGTCAAGATTACTGGCACTCGTTGCATATGACCAAAGCAATCTAACTGGCAATAAACTGCATCAAGAAATGCAAACATATCCATGGACTAAAGCGACGCCAAAATCAAATGCTGAACTGTTTCTGGCTGCAGTCTGCTGAATAAAGGATCTCAAGTGGCATCATTTACCTCCCAATCGTTTACTGCGTTCATGCTGCTCATAGGCGCCTTAGGTTGCGCTGCTGAACCAATTGATTTACCCGTCGTTCAAGAAAAAGTCATCCGCCATGTCGAGGTGGATGCACGCGGGCGCTATACCGAGACGATTGAACGGGTCTCGCGCATCATGAATGAGTACGGTGCTGACCGACTTGGGCGCCACACAAGTAGCCACAAAAGCTCGCAGCAAACCTTGAAGGTTGTCGATGCCCACATCACCCTACCCGATGGCAAGGTGATTCGGCTGGCGAAAGACTGGATCAAGCACCGCCGCGATGGCGAGGACGATAGCCGCAGCTTTAGCGATGAGCAGTCGACGGTGATTGTGTTTCCTCAGGTGGTGGTTGGTAGCCGCTTGTATAGCAAGCAGGTGCTACGCCATTTCAAGGCAGAGAAGCCGGGCGAGTTTAGTTACAAGCTGAGCTTGTCGCCGCATATGGTGTACGAAAACACTCAAACGACGCTACGCGTACCCAAGTCGCTAAAGCTTCTGGTGAACCACCGGGGTTATGAAGGTGGCGTCGTGCATGAAACCGCACGCCATATTACGTATCGGTTTCAGTATCGGCAAATGCAAGCGCATAAGCACGAGGACCAGGCTGTTGAGTATGTGGATTACGCGCCGTATTTAATTTTTACGCAGGCGCCTGATTATCTGGATATTGGCCGGCAATATGGACGTAGCGCTGCACCGAAGATACGCATTACGCCTGAGATTCGGCAGATGGCGCAAAGCCTGACGAAGGATGCGTTATCTGAGGAAGACAAAGCCAAAGCCTTGTACTACTGGGTCTCGAAGAATATCCGGTACATCTCCACCACCGTCAATGATGGCGGGTTGGTGCCGCGTGATTCAGCATACATCTTCAGCCGCCGCTTTGGCGACTGTAAAGACCATGTGGTCTTGCTCGAGGCCATGCTACGCGCAGTCGATATTGAAAGTACCGCTGCGCTGGTAAATATGGGCGAGGCGTTTGAATTCCCCGAGGGGCCGGCGGCGAATAACCCGATCAACCATGTGATCACCTACATACCCAGTATGGATCTGTATCTGGATTCAACGGCGCAGTTAGTGCCGTTTGGGAAGCTGGATGAACAGGTGCTGGATAAACCCACCGTACTCGTGGCGCTTAACCGATTGGGGCGTACCCCAAAGATGCAGGCAGCCGACAATACCCAAG
>JBJTXC010000038.1:0-3038 GCA_046082065.1 Burkholderiaceae bacterium | reverse complement strand
CCCAAAGGTTTGAGGAATTCTTCCTGCAACATTTCGCCGGGAGAGACTGGTGCAATTTTAGCCATGATCAACCTCCATTAATGGTAACCCGCTTCAATCAGCTGATTTGCTGAAGCGACGAAGCTAGTGCCGTCAATGCCGGACAAATTAACGACGCTTGCATTGCGATACCCCACGAAGTTTTTTTCTATCGACCGCAAATACGCCGGGTCGTAGTGCTCTTCCAGCAAAGCCTCGACGAGCTTAGGCATGTCGCCAGCCTCCGCCATGGCATGCCAACGTCGGATTTTGTCGTGACCATGCAGTTGCACCAGATGTGACAATAGCGATTTGAGTTTTTGAATATCGTTTAACAAATGTGGGTAATCTTCCATCAGCAACCTGACCCGGTGTTCATTAGATAGCTCAAGCCTCACGCAAGGCGAGTTTCTAATTTGATTCATCAACGCATCAGGTACTCTCAGATCACCAATCTTTTTGCTTTCTGATTCAACATACACCACACGGTCTGTTGTGAAGCGGCGCAGCGCATCCCACAGCCGGGTTTCAAACATTTTTTGCGAAGGTTGCGGATGCAGCGGTAAACCACCCAGCACCGAGCCGCGATGCGCAGCGAGTTGTTCCAGATCCAGTACTTGGGCGCCGGCCTCTGCAAGGTAATGCAGCAAGCGGCTCTTACCGCTACCCGTGGTACCGCAAATCACACGAAACTGTAGTGCGAGCGGTAGCTGCTCGAGCACCTCGGTCACGCTGTGACGATACGCCTTGTAGCCGCCATCAAGTTGCGCCACCGGCCAGCCGATCTTGGCAAAAATCAGCGCCATCGAGCCGCTGCGGTTACCGCCACGCCAGCAATAAATCAGTGGCTTCCAATCTTTGGGTTTGCCATGGCATTGTGCTTCAAGGTGGGTTGCGATGTTCTTCGCGACCAGTGCTGCACCGATCTTGCGCGCTTCGAAGGGGCTTTGCTGTTTGTAGATGGTGCCCACCGTCGCACGCTCGCTATCATCAAGCACCGGGCAATTGATGGCACCGGGAATATGGTCTATTGCAAACTCCGCAGGCGATCGTACATCGATGATGCTGTCAAACGTATCAAGCGTCGTAATCACCTGGTCTGCTGACAGTAGCACCGGATATTTCATCAGCGTCTTATTTCAGCAATGCACGCAAGCCGGGCCAAACGTTATCTAACATGACCGACTGGGCGCGCTGATTCGGATGGATACGATCCTGCTGAAAAAATCGCTCGGTATCTTCCAGGCCTGCAAACAGAAACGGCACGAGCTTCACATTGCGTTCGCGCGCCAAGCCTTGATACATCGCGGCGAAGCGTTTGCTGTAGTCGGGGCCATAGTTCGGTGGTACCCGCATGCCGAGTAGCAGTACGCGTGCGCCAATTCGGTCTGCCGATTTGATCATTTCTCGCAGATTGGCTTGGGTCGCTGCCAGTGATAGGCCGCGTAATCCGTCATTACCACCGAGCTCAATAATCAACACCGAAGGTTTATGCTGTTGCAGCAGGGCGGGTAGTCGTGTCAGTCCACCGGCGGTGGTTTCACCGCTGATGCTGGCATTGACAACGTTGAAGGCGAGCTTGTCATCAGCCAGGCGTTTTTGCAGCAAATTGACCCAGCCGCTATCGCGCGGTAAGCCATACTCAGCCGAGATACTGTCGCCAAGCACCAGCAGGTTTTTTGATGCAGAATACGCCGCCGACGCAAACAGCATCGAGCACAGCGACAGGCACAACAACAGTACCTGCCTGAGCCTAACGTTCATCTGACACCGCATGCAAGATCATCCCGAGAAACACCCTGCCATTGAAGTCGCTGGCTTGAGTAAAAAAGTTGCCGATGCCAGCGGCGAGCTGAGCATCCTGTCCGACGTGAATTTTACCGTGCAGCGCGGGGATACCGTCGCGCTGGTCGGTGCCTCTGGCTCGGGTAAATCTACCCTGCTCGGGCTGCTGGCAGGTCTGGACACACCCAGCTCAGGCACCGTATGCATCGATGGCACAGATTTGTATGCATTGAATGAAGATGGTCGTGCAGCGCTGCGCAAATCGCGGATTGGATTTGTATTCCAGTCGTTTCAGTTGTTGGGGCACCTGACGGCACTTGAGAACGTGATGCTACCGCTTGAATTACGTGGCGATAAAAGCGCTAAACCCAAGGCACTTGCCATGCTCGACAGAGTGGGGTTGTCACAGCGCTTGAAGCACTACCCGAAATTTTTATCCGGCGGCGAGCAACAACGCGTGGCACTCGCTCGTGCTTTTGTCACCGAGCCCCCGCTACTGCTGGCAGATGAGCCTACCGGTAGCCTGGACGCGGCCACTGGCGAAGCGGTGATTCATCTGATGTTTCAACTCAACCGTGAGCAGCACTCCACATTGGTACTGGTCACACACGACAGCACGATTGCTTCGCTATGTCGTCGGCAAATCACAATTCAGGCGGGACGAATTGCCGCGGATGTCTAGATTAATTCAAGCAGACATGCCCTATGCCGGCGTGACCAATCAAAGCGTATAGCGTTTACTTGCTCGGTGCAGCCGAACCTGCGGGTTTGGCTGCCTTTGGCTCAGGTGTCGTTTTAAGAATCTCGGCTTTGGCGCGCTTGCGAATCACACCTAAATAGCCCGCCATTTCTTGCGCCGCCACGAATTCTTCCACCTGCTGCTTTTCTGATTTGATTGCCTCTGCGTCGGCCGGTGTATCGTCAACGGCATTGATCTTGTAAATGCTGTACCCCTTGCCAGGCACCGGCACGCCAACATAACCGGGCAGCTTGCCAGCGTCTGCTTTCATAATGGCGGTAACCGCAGGCGCTGAAACACCGTTGAAATTAGCGCGCGACACCTGTTTGGCCGCACCAAAATCTGCACCGCCGCCTGCTTTCAATTCAGCCAGACGCTTTTCTCCAGCAGCCACGGCCAGCTTCTCCGCTTCCATGATGAGTACGCGCTCTTCGATGGATTTCTTGGCCTCGGCCAGCGGTACCTTAGTCACGGGCTTGTAATCAATCACGCGACC
>JBJTXC010000037.1:0-2639 GCA_046082065.1 Burkholderiaceae bacterium | reverse complement strand
ACATTGAGCGAAGCCCTGTTGAAGTGCGATCGTTCACCCGGCGTGGTGGTATCCGGTCAGATCAAGCACCAGGGCGATATGGTGTTTGCTGATCTGCTTGAGCATGCGCCTCTACCACAGGCCGCGGATACGCACGCTGATCAATTCGCCTTTTGGCTCTACTCCAGCGGCTCGACCGGCCAACCCAAAGGCGCAGTTCACTCGCACGCTAATTTGTATTGGACCGCTGAGCTCTACGGCAAACCTGTGCTGGGCTTGACCGAGCATGATGTCGTGTTTTCAGCGGCAAAACTTTTCTTCGCGTACGGCTTGGGAAACGCATTGACCTTCCCGCTGTCGGTCGGCGCGACGGTCGCGCTCATGGCAGAGCGCCCAACACCTCAGGCCGTATTCGATCGATTGATCCGGCAGCAACCCACGGTGTTTCATGGCGTGCCTACGCTGTACGTGGCGATGCTGGCAGCGCCCGCGCTACCCGCGCGTGAACAACTCAAGCTGCGACTATGTGTTTCTGCTGGTGAGGCCTTGCCGCGCGAAGTGGGTGAGCGATTCAGCGCACAGGTCGGTTGCGATATTTTGGATGGGCTGGGTTCGACGGAAATGCTGCATATTTTCTTGTCGAACCGACTGGGTGAGGTTCGCTACGGTACAACGGGTACACCCGTACCCGGCTATCAAGTTGAATTGCGCGATGAGCGTGGGCTGCCAGTCGCCGTCGGTGATATCGGTGATCTGTATATTCGTGGCCCGAGTGCCGCGCTGTTGTACTGGAATAGTCGAGAGAAAAGTGCAGCGACATTTCAGGGCGCTTGGGTTAAAAGCGGTGATAAATATACCGTCGATGCAGATGGCTACTATAGCTACGCGGGGCGCAGTGACGATATGCTGAAAGTCAGCGGCCAATACGTATCACCGATCGAAGTAGAGTCTGCACTGATGGCCCACGAACGGGTACTCGAGTGCGGCGTGGTCGGACAAACTGACGCGGATGGCCTGACCAAGACTGTCGCTTACGTGGTGCTGCATGAACCCGATAGCGCAAGCCCGCAGATTGCTGATGACCTGAAAACCTTTGTCAAGCACCGCCTCGCACCGTTCAAGTATCCGCGAGAAATTCATTTCATCCGCGAACTACCCAAAACAGCCACAGGCAAAATTCAGCGCTTCAAATTACGCGAGCAGCATGGCTAAGCTCACGCTCGATTGGCGTGAGCGGCGCGTCGATATCGAATACCACTGGGTTAATACGAATCAAGTTGATACCAACTCACCTGTGATGGTGTTTCTGCACGAAGGTTTGGGTTCGGTGGCGCTGTGGAAGGATTTTCCCGAAAAACTGTGTATGCGTATCGGCATGCGCGGGCTCATCTATTCGCGCCCCGGCTACGGACAATCCACACCCCGCGCCAAAGAGGCGCATTGGGCACCGGACTTCATGCACCATCAGGCGCACGAGGTACTGCCCATGCTGCTGCAGGCTCTGAGCATCGATCAAGCGTGGCTGTTCGGGCACAGTGATGGTGGTTCAATCGCACTGCTATTCGCCGCAAAATTTCCAGCGACCCCGAGCGGTGTGATCGTGGTCGCGCCGCATTTATTTGTCGAGCAGATCAGCATCGACAGCATACAAATCGCACGCCAAGCGTATCTACAAGGCGATTTGCGCGAGCGCTTGGCTCGCTATCATGATGACGTTGATTCTGCATTTTTTGGCTGGAATGATGCATGGCTTTCGCCCGCTTTTGCGTCTTGGAATATCGAGGAAAGTATTCCTGAAATTCGCTGCCCTATCCTCGCCATGCAAGGTGAACAGGATGAATATGGCAGCTTGCAGCAAATTCAACGCATACAAGCGCTGAAACCGACTGCAGCGGTCGTCTCGCTACCGAATTGCGGACACTCAGCGCATCGCGACCAACCTGATTTACTGATGAAGACCGTGGCTGATTTTATTCAGCCGCTGCGCTGAGACCTCATATTCAAATCGCGGTCGCTGAAGCACACCGGTCAAGGCGTCAGCGCGCCGATATCATCGCCGCAGCCGTTGGCTTCTCGATCTTCATGCGGGTGATAGTTCTCGTACAATTCGGGCATTTCATCAGTTCACTTGCCCATGCCACTCGAGTCACTGAATAAACGTCTGATCACCCAGCTGGGCTACGCCGGACTGCTTCCTTTCCTGCTGATGATGCTCGGCGTGTGGAGTGCCGACCCCACCTGGTTGTCAGATTTTGTCAAAGGACAGCTTGCTTATGCGATGGTGATTCTGTCTTTCCTCGGTGGCGTGCACTGGGGCGTGGCGTTGCTGTCTCAAGACCTGCCGGAAGACGTTTCACGCAAGGCGCTGATGTGGGGCGTCACGCCTTCGCTGATCGCCTGGAGCGCAACGCTATTCAGTGGTTTTGGATTTGCGGTGATGATGGCGGGCTTCATCGCCGCACTACAAGTCGACAAACAACTTTATCCCGCCTATGGCATGCCAGATTGGATGCTACCCCTGCGCAAGCGCCTGACTGCGGTAGTGATCGGCGCAATTCTGCTGACGGTAATAGGCGCGAATGTTAGAGGCTAGACAAGCTGCCTTACTCATCAGCTCAGACACTCGGCTTGCATGTCAAGTTCAGATATCGTCGTCGTCG
>JBJTXC010000036.1:0-2619 GCA_046082065.1 Burkholderiaceae bacterium | reverse complement strand
GTATCTAACGCGACAGATTCACATTGGTCTGGGCGCTGAGCAGGATCGGGTTGAGCGAGTGTGGTTGTGGCTTGGCAACCAGGCGGTGCCCGATCGGTTGAACAAGTTGGTCGAGGGTGCAACGCTATTGCAAGCGAGATCTGACCAGGTGGCGCAATGGTTGCAGCCCGAGGCTGCGCATCAATTGCAAGACCATATTTATTTGGTCGACCCGCAAGGTTTCTGGATGATGCGCTTTCCGCCGAATCCTGATTTGCAAGCCGCAGTCAGCATCAAGAAAACCCTGAATCGTTTGATGCGCGCCGCTAAATTCTGGGACCGCCCTGGACGCTGACATGAAAAACAAAACCCTGACTACCTGGATGACCTTGCTGTTCGGCGCACTGGGCTTGCACCGTTTCTACCTGTATGGCTCGCGTGATGCCATTGCCTGGTTGATGCCCATCCCTACGGCGTTAGGCGTGTATGGCTTTGAGCGTGTCGCTGAGTACGGTTTGGATGATGTACTCAGCTGGTGGTTGTTGCCTTTGCTCGGGTTTCATTTGGCAGGCGTGTGTTTGAACGCGATTGTGTACGGCTTGATGCCGCCTGAGCGCTGGAATGTGCGTTTCAATTCAGAAGCCGACCCCGAGGCGGAGGCCGGTCAGACCAGTTGGCTGACGGTGTTTGCAGTGATTATCAGTCTGATGCTGGGTACGGTGTTCTTGTTGTCGGCGCTGGCTTACTCATTCCAGCGCTATTTTGAGGTCACGCTATAGGGGCTAGACTGCCTCAGTTCATGGCATCCAGGCTGCCGACCAGTGCGGTGGTGAGGTCCGGACAGGGTAGGGCGCAAAAGCTATAATTTCGGGCTGGGAACGCGAACTTAATCGGGCGGGTTTTGGCTCTGGTATGAGTGGTTGCGCCGCGTTTTATCGCCCAACGCAGTCGGGCATTGTTTTGAGCCGAACTGCGCTACTTATTGACTATGTCCGACCCCATTCAAGCACCCGCCAGCAGCACCGCCATTGAGCCCAGCTCAAGCGGTTCGTTGTTGAGTCAGTATCTTGCGCTGTGCAAGCCACGCGTGCTGCATCTGATCGTGTTCTGCGCCTTGATCGGCATGGTGCTGGCGATTCCCGGCTTGCCCTCAGTCGACGATGTGATTCGAATCGTGCTGGCATGCGCAGGTATTTGGCTGGTGGCGGCCGCTGCGGCAGCCTTCAACTGTCTGGTTGAAAAAAGTATTGATGCCAAGATGCGCCGCACTTCCTGGCGACCAACGGCCCGAGGCGAGCTATCTGATATTCAGGCGTTGCTGTTTTCAGCGGTGCTGTGCACGCTTGGCTCGTGGTTGCTGTACGTGTTCGTCAACTCGCTCACCATGTGGCTGACCTTTGCTACTTTCATCGGTTACGCGGTGGTCTACACCGTCATCCTCAAACCGCTCACCCCGCAAAATATTGTGATCGGTGGCGCATCCGGCGCCATGCCACCAGTACTCGGCTGGGCTGCGATCACCGGCGAGGTTTCGGCTGAAGCGCTGATACTTTTCTTGATTATTTTTTTGTGGACGCCGCCGCACTTCTGGGCGCTGGCTTTGTATCGCACCGAGGATTACCGCAAATCGGGATTGCCGATGCTGCCTGTTACGCACGGTAGCGAGTTCACGCGTTTCCAGATTTTGCTGTACACATTTTTGCTGATGGCGGCTTGCCTGATGCCTTACGCACTCGGCATGAGCTCGTGGTTGTATCTGGTGGTGGCACTGGTGCTGAGCGTTGGGTTCATCTACTACGCAGTACGTTTAATGCGCGAGTATTCAGATGCACTAGCGCGCAAAACTTTTCGTTTTTCGCTGATTCATCTATCAGCGCTATTTGCTGCGCTGCTGCTGGACCACTATCTTGTTTGAAGGTGTTGAACCCGGCATGTTGATCGGGCTGGCGATCAAGGCGCTGATTTTCGCTGCGATCCCGTTGGCCTTGGTTTACATCGCGCGCGGCAGTGATCGTTATCGTCGGCTGGCATGGGTGACGGTTTTCTTCACTTTCGATCTCATCGTATTTGGCGCCTTTACCCGTCTGACCGACTCAGGACTCGGTTGTCCGGATTGGCCAGGCTGCTATGGCGAGGCGAATCCGTTCTTGGCGCACGAAGAGATCAGTGCTGCCGAGGCAGCACAGCCCTCGGGTCCGGTGACAGTGGTCAAGGCTTGGATAGAGATGATTCATCGCTATCTGGCGATGGGTGTGGGTGTACTCATCATTGCCCTGCTGCTGATTGCGCTGCGTTTGTGGCGGCGCACCGGCTTATCACGCTACCACCCGGCTATGCCGCTCGCGTTACTGCTCTGGGTGTGTGTGCAGGGCGCGTTCGGTGCGTTGACCGTCACGCTCAAATTACAGCCCGTCATCGTCACTATTCATCTGTTGCTCGGGATGGGGTTGCTTTCCATGTTGGTGTGGCACGCTACGCGACAAAATGAACCCGTAGTCATAACCGATGCGGTAGCGTCAGTGAATACGCTTGGCACATGTCGTTGGCTCGCTTCGCTTGCATTCGTGTGCAGTTTTTTTCAGATCGCATTCGGTGGATGGGTTAGCACCAATTACGCTGCACTCGCCTGCGGTGGTTTTC
>JBJTXC010000035.1:0-5391 GCA_046082065.1 Burkholderiaceae bacterium | reverse complement strand
AGGATGTCGCCATCGTTATTGGTGACTACGAAAGCATCCGGCGTCTGCTCCAACACCCGCAACACCAGCTCGGCTCGCGCATCGGCACCGGTAGAGGTTGGGGCGGCGGCGCTACCGGTGCCGATGCGCGAGCCGAGCTGGTGTTGCGGGTGTTGGAGCAGACGCCGGATGCTTTCGTAGTCACCAATAACGATGGCGACATCCTGGCAGTCAATCGCGCGTTCGCCGAGATGGTGCAACTTGGTCGTGCCGAATTGGCACTTGGTGAATCACTTGCTCGCTGGCTGGGCCGAGCAGGTATCGATCTGAATGTCTTACTGGCTAATCTGCGCCAGCGCGGTCACGTGAAGCTGTTCGCCACCACGCTGCGCACCCAGAATGGCGGCTCGCTTCAGGTAGAGATTTCGGCCGCCTCCGTGCCGCACAATGATGTGGGCGGCTTGGGCTTCACGATTCGTGATGTCGGTCGACGCTTGGGTCAAGAGGCCGGCCGCCATGAAATCCCGCAATCTGCGGAGCAGCTGTCCGAGTTGGTGGGCCGCGTACCGCTGCGTGAAATCGTTGGTGAAACCACCGATCTGATCGAAAAGCTGGCGATCGAGGCAGCGCTCAAACTGACTCAGGACAACCGAGCGACCGCCGCTGAAATCCTTGGCCTTTCACGCCAGAGCCTGTACGTCAAGCTGCGCCAATACGGCATCGGTGGCTTGGGCGGCGACTAAATCTGCCGCTGCACCGCAGCGTAAATCTGCAATAACCAGTCAGCGCGTCAACTTTAGTTGACGCACGGCAACCCGCCATGCAAAATCTCTTGCATGGCGCGCCCATCCCTATCCGCCGTTGCCGAACTGCTGAAGCCGATTACCTGGTTTCCGCCGATGTGGGCATTTGCCTGCGGCGTCATTGCATCCGGGGTTGCGCTGGACGGGCAATGGGCCCTCATCGGTGTCGGCATCTTGCTGGCCGGACCGATGGTCTGCGCCACCAGTCAAGCGGTGAATGACTGGTTTGATCGCCACGTCGACGCCATCAACGAACCAAATCGACCCATACCCTCTGGCCGCATGCCGGGTCGCTGGGGCTTGTACATTGCCGTGCTGTGGACCTTGCTTTCACTGATGGTGGCGATGGCGCTCGGCCCGTGGGGCTTTGGCGCGGCGATCGCAGGCTTGGTACTGGCTTGGGCGTACAGCGCGCCACCACTTCGGCTAAAAAACAATGGCTGGCTCGGTAACGCCGCTTGCGGTCTTTCTTACGAGGGACTGGCTTGGGTGACGGGTGCGGCAGTGATGGCCGGCGGCGCAATGCCGGGTGCGCAATCGCTGCTGCTGGCGCTGCTCTACAGCGTGGCCGCACACGGCATCATGACACTCAACGATTTCAAATCCGTTGAAGGCGATCGCCAAATGGGTGTGGGTTCGCTGCCGGTACGGCTTGGCGTACAACGCGCAGCACGAACCGCCTGCTGGGTGATGATACTGCCCCAGCTGTTCGTGATTCTGCTGCTGCTGGAATGGCAGCGACCGCTGCACGCACTCGCTGTGCTGCTGCTGATACTCGGACAATTAAAACTAATGCAGCGTTTCGTCGCGTCACCCGCAGAGAGAGCATTACAGCTCTCCGCGTTCGGTGTGCCGCTACTGGTGACCGGCATGATGGTCGCCGCGTTCGCACTTCGTGGCCTGGGGGGATAACAATGACAAGAAGATTTGGGTGGGCAGAAATCATTCGGCTCGGTGCCGTGCAGGCGTCACTCGGCGCCATCGTGGTGCTGATGACCTCGACATTAAATCGCATCATGGTGGTTGAGCTTGCACTACCCGCGCTGCTACCCGGCGCACTGGTCGCATTGCATTATCTGGTGCAGGTCTCCAGACCGCGTATGGGTCATGGTTCGGATCAGGGCTCGCGTCGTACACCCTGGATCATCGGTGGCATGACCGTGCTGGCACTCGGCGCCATCCTGGCTACGCTGGCCACGCTGGTGATCATCGACTCGCCGGTACTCGGGGTGCTGCTGTCTGTGGTGGGCTTCGTGATGATTGGTCTGGGCGTCGGCGCTGCCGGCACCTCATTATTGGTGTTGCTTGCGATGCGCGTAGCGGCCGAGCGTCGCGCAGCAGCAGCGACTACCGTATGGTTGATGATGATTGTCGGCTTCGCGGTCACTGCCGGCACTACAGGCCAGCTACTCGACCCCTACACACCCATCAGGCTACTAGGCGTCACGATCTCGGTGTGCGCGATGGCGCTGGCAATTACATTGATCGCACTGTTTCGCGTCGAGCATGATCCGGGCGATGAAGAAATCGATACGCATCAGCTACAACATGATCCCGCGCGCGTGGTGCCGTTTCGAGTGGCATTAGCCGAGGTATGGCAGGAGCCACTCGCACGCCAGTTCACTGTCTTCATCTTGGTGTCGATGCTGGCTTATAGCGCGCAAGATCTGATTCTGGAGCCTTTTGCCGGCAGCGTGTTCGGCTACACCCCGGGCGAGTCAACCAGTTTGTCTGGCGTGCAGCATGGTGGCGTGCTGGTCGGCATGCTGCTGGTCGCATTGGTAGGTAGCCGCTTTGCGCGTGGCCGCGCCGGCTCACTCAAGCTATGGTGCGTGGGCGGCTGCATTGCATCGGCCGTGGCACTCGCCGGCCTTGCGATTGCGGGTCACACGGGGCCACCATGGCCGTTGAAAGCAAATGTGTTTCTCATGGGCGCAGCCAACGGCGCATTTTCGATTGCAGCCATTGGTCAAATGATGCGCCTCGCTACCGAGGGTCGTGCCGCACGTGAAGGTGTACGCATGGGCCTGTGGGGCGCGGCGCAAGCGATCGCATTTGGCTTTGGTGGGCTGTTGGGTACTGCAGCCAGTGACTTGGCGCACTGGTTGATTGCATCGACTGGTGTGGCTTACGGCAGCGTGTTTGCACTTGAAGCCGTGCTGTTTATTGCCTCTGCATTGCTGGCCAGTCGCATGACGATCGGCAGCAAACCAACAGTCGCTGCGCGTGAACCGACTGCGCAGCCTTCTTTCAGCTAAAGCACGTCAACGGGAGCGGAACATGAATGATATCTATGACGTGGTCGTCGTCGGCGGTGGGCCTGCTGGCGCCACAGCCGCCAATGATTTGGCGCGCAAAGGGCACCGTGTGCTGCTGCTCGATCGAGCCGGTCGCATCAAACCATGCGGCGGCGCGATACCACCACGCGCCATTCAGGATTTCGACATTCCCGATCATTTACTGGTTGCCAAAGCGCGCTCTGCGCGCATGATCGCGCCCTCGGGTAGCAAGGTCGACATCCCAATCGAAGGTGGTTTCGTCGGCCTGGTCGACCGTGAAGTATTCGACGAGTGGTTGCGTGAGCGTGCTGCAGCGTCCGGTGCAACGCGCACGGATGGCAAGTTCACCAGTGTCGGCGTGGATACCGATGGCGTGCGCACGATCAGCTACGTCGACGGTGAGGATGGTGGCAAACGTACCGTACGGGCACGGACTGTGATTGGTGCAGATGGCGCCCGCTCGGCGGTGGCACAGCAAACCGTACCCGGTGCAAACGACACCAAATATGTTTTCGCGTACCACGAGATTGTGCGCGCGCCCGAAGTCAAACCGCAAGACTACGATGGCTCACGCTGTGATGTGTTCTACCAAGGCCATCTATCCCCCGATTTTTACGGCTGGGTTTTCCCGCACGGCGATACCTTATCGATAGGCACCGGCAGTGCCGACAAAGGGTTCTCGTTACGTCACGCGACCACCTCATTGCGCACTGCGGTCGGTTTGCAAGACGCGCAAACTGTGCGACGTGAAGGTGCGCCGCTACCGATGAAGCCACTCAAGTGCTGGGATAACGGTCGCGATGTGGTGCTGGCCGGCGACGCTGCCGGTGTGGTTGCGCCCTCTTCCGGCGAAGGTATTTACTACGCCATGGAAGGTGGCAGGCTGGCCGCTGACGCAGTTCACGCTTATCTGGCGACAGGCGATGCGAGTTGTCTGGCGATGGCGCGTAAACGCTTCATGCGAGCCCATGGTCGCGTGTTCTGGGTACTCGGCATCATGCAGCACTTCTGGTACTCCAGCGACAAGCGTCGTGAACGCTTTGTGGCAATGTGTCGAGATAAAGATGTGCAAAAACTCACCTTCGACGCATACATGAACAAGCGTCTGGTGCGGTCCAAGCCATTGGCACACGTGAAAATCTTTTTCAAAGATATGGCCCATCTGCTTGGCTTGGCGCGTGTTTGAACGACGACGGCTATACTTCAAGGCCTCACAGCAAACTTGGATTTGCTGTGCCACCGTTTGAATGAGCCTCACGTTTATGCAAGCAGATAGCAGCAGCAAAAAACCGATCTACATCGCCATCTTGCTCTCGTTGTTGGTCGGCGGGTTGGGCGGTGCCGCCACCGACATCGGGCCTTGGTACTTTCAGCTGCAAAAGCCTTCTTGGCAACCACCCGATTGGTTGTTCGGCCCGGCGTGGACCACGATTTACGTGTTGACCTCAATCGCTGGTGTCAAAGCCTGGCGGCGTGCCGACGAGGTTCAGCGTCGATATTTCATAGGCGCGCTGCTGCTCAATCTGGTGCTGAATTTACTGTGGAGCCTGATTTTTTTCACCTCGCAGCGACCCGATATCGCCTTGCTGGAGGTGATACCCCTGTGGCTGTCGATTCTGCTGATGGTGCTGCTGGTACGCGGCTATTCGCCACGCTCGGCTTGGCTGATGATGCCTTACCTGTGCTGGGTCGCGTTTGCTGCCTACCTCAACTGGACCATCTTTAAATTGAATGCGCCGTTTTGACGATAAGTCGGCATCCAACATGAGCTGCCGACTCGTTTGATACTGGCAAAAACTACCGTTACGTTAAATAGTTCTAACGTCGCATCAGATATTGACCAGTAGTTCGGATAATTCATCCACCACTTGCTGCGCTTCCGCGAACTGCTCATCACCAAAAAACTCGCTGGCAACGATCGCCACATCCAGGCCAGCGCCCTTAGCAGCGAGCAAACCGTTACGCGAATCTTCGATCGCACACGCCTCAGCCGCGACCAAACCCAAACGCTCTAGGGCGATCAAATAAGCCTGCGGATCTGGTTTTTTTGTCGCGACGTCTTCACCACAAACAATCACGCGGGGTTCTGGCAGATTGAGCGGTTGCAAGCTGTACCGCCACAGAGCATCCCAATTTGCGCGACTGGTTGTGGTCACCACGCCCCAGCAGATATCCTTCGCGTGCAGGGCGCGCACCAGATCGGCAAACCCCTGACGCGGCGGAACCGCGCCAGCCGCCATCATCTGACCGTAATGCTTGTTTTTGGCTTGATGCACCAAGGTAAGCTGCTCCCGCATCGCCTGCGGATCTTGACCAATATCTTCCGCGTG
>JBJTXC010000034.1:0-5025 GCA_046082065.1 Burkholderiaceae bacterium | reverse complement strand
GGATTGTGCCCGTTGGTGCTGTGCTGCTGCACCCCCTCCGAGCCTCCTGGACGAGCCGTGAGCGTCACGGCTGCCTTGCATAAGTCTCGTACCGAACCCACGGCTTGCCTGCGCGGCCCAGACAATCCGCTGGCAACAATGCCGCCGAGGGTTGCCATGCCATCAAAGCGTGGTGGCTCGAATGCCAGCATCTGGTTTTTTTCAGACAGCGCCGCACCGATCTCACGCAAGCTGGTGCCAGCGCGTGCAGTGATCACCAGCTCGGTTGGGTCATAAGACACGATACCGCTGTAAGAGGTGGTATCGAGCAGCTCACCGGAGAGCTCCTGCCCGTACCAGTCTTTGGTGCCGTTACCGCGAATCCGCAATGCGCTGCCACGCTGTGTGGCGGTGACAATTCGTTCGCGAAACTGCTGCAATACCTGATCCATGATGATTGTATTTTTTGGGCGATCTTGGCAGTGAGGCCGCTTAGAAACGAGGTAGGTCAGCAAACTTCAGCGCACCGCGCTGCACGTGCATTTTTCCGTATTCAGCGCAGCGCTGCAGCGTTGGTATGGCTTTATCGGGGTTGAGCAGAAACGAGGTATCGAATGCGCGCTTGACCGCAAAAAATGCTTCGCGCTCTGCCGGTGCAAACTGCACGCACATGGAATTGATTTTTTCTATTCCAACGCCATGCTCACCGGTAATCGTGCCGCCCACCTCAACGCATAGTTCCAGGATGGCAGCGCCAAATTTTTCCGCCCGATCAAACTCGCCGAGCGTATTCGCATCGAACAAGATCAAAGGGTGAAGGTTGCCATCTCCCGCATGGAATACATTTGCGCAGCGCAGGCCATAGGTCTTTTCCATGTCAGCGATGCCCAGCAATACCTTGGCCAAGTGTTTTCGGGGAATGGTGCCATCCATGCAGTAATAGTCCGGCGATATACGCCCCGCCGCAGGAAACGCATTTTTGCGACCCGACCAAAATCTGACGCGCTCGGCTTCGCTACTTGATACTGCAATTGCCGTCGCACCGGATGCATTCATCACCTCGGTCATGCGTGCAATCTCTTCTTCTACTTCTTCCGGCGTGCCATCAGACTCGCATAGCAAAATCGCTTCCGCATCGGTGTCGTAGCCAGCGTTCACAAAAGGCTCGACCATGCGCGAGCTGGTCTTGTCCATCATCTCCAGCCCCGCAGGAATAATGCCGGCGGCAATCACATTGGCCACCGCATTACCGCCTTTGACGACATCGTCAAACGAGGCCATGATCACGCGCGCTTGCTGTGGCTTGGGTACCAGCTTGACAGTCACTTCGGTCACGACACCCAGCATGCCTTCAGAGCCAATAAACACCGCGAGTAAATCAAGACCAGGCGCATCCAAGCCTTCATTGCCGAGTTCGACCACTTCGCCATCAATGGTCACCATGCGAACCCGCAGCACATTGTGAACAGTCAAGCCATACTTCAGGCAGTGAACACCGCCGGAGTTTTCCGCCACATTACCGCCGATCGAGCAAGCAATCTGAGATGAGGGGTCGGGCGCGTAATACAAACCATGCGAACTCGCCGCTTCGGAAATCGCTAAATTACGCACACCGGGTTGTACGATGGCAGTGCGTGCGTAAGGATCAAGTTTGACAATTCGATTCAAGCGCGCGGTGGACAACACGACACCATCTGCAATCGGTGTTGCACCACCAGACAAACCCGTGCCCGCACCACGCGGCACAATCGGTACATTCAATTGCTGACAAGCCTGCAGCACTGCAATCACTTGCGCTTCGTTTTCTGGTAACGCAACCACCATGGGAAGCTGCCGGTAAGCCGACAAGCCATCACACTCGTAGGGACGCGTATCCTCTTCCTGATACAGCACTGCATGCGCGGGCAAGGTCGCGTGCAACGCGTCGACGACGGCGCGCTGGCGTTCACGTGCAAAAGCATGTTGATCGGGAGCGTTCATGAGTTCAGGTCGATCGTCGGGCACTGAATATCAGGCCGACTCATAGGGAAAGACGATTTGGCAACTAAAGTAAACAGCTTCGTAGTGTAACGAAAGAGAACGTGCAGCAGCGGCGATTTCAGGCAATTTGACCTGAAAAGCTTTGCGCTTAGGGTTGAAAATTTTTAGGAGAGAACCATACGTCGCTGTTGCAGCAGCGTTAGCGACTTGGGTTGATCAGGCTGCTTTGAATACCTGCTTCATCCAGTTGAGGAAAGCCAACACCTCGGGCCTGTCAAGTACAGATTTCTCATACACCGCGTAATACGCATGCGGTGGCGCGAGTGTCTGCACATCGAACACTCGCACGATTTCGCCAGCAGCGAGTAACTCGCGTGCAAAATGCTCGCGCGCCAGGCCCACGCCATGCCCATGGCGCACCATCTCTTGTAGTAATCCCAGATCATCCACCCGAATACCCGTGGTCGGCTCAGGCCAATCCAACCCTGCTGCCTCAAACCAGGGTTGCCACGGCTCGAGCGCCGAGCGCACCAGCGTTGCGTGCTTGAGATCGGCGGGTTCATTCAATTCATCAATCTGCGCCAAATATTTCGGGCTGGCGACAGCAAACGTCGGCTCGGAAAAAAGCAATTCGCATTGCAGGTTGGGATAACGGCCAGGGCCAAATCGCACCTCGAGATCACTTTCAGCGAGCGCGAGGTCATACAAGGGGACCGAGAGAAAAATTTCGACTGCAATATCAGGATACGTCTCGGTGAATGAGGCGATGTTAGGTGCCAATAAATAGCGCGCAAACGTCGGCGGCACCGTAATCTTCAATCGAGGCTGTACCGAGGCTGCACGCCGCGGCATGGGAAAATCAGTCAGCGTACGCAGTGCTTGTCGAACCACGTCGAGGTACCGACGACCGAACTCGGACAAGCCGACATTGCGGCCATCACGTACAAACAAGCGCTCGCCAACAAACTCTTCCAGCAAACGAATCCGATGCGAGAGCGCGGACGGGGTAATGCAGAGCTCTTCGGCAGCCAGCGCGAATGAACCATGGCGCGCCGCCGCCTCAAAAGCGGATAAGGCATGAACCGGAGGAATACGTGTTGCCATGGTCGGGAATTTTTTACTGCGTTACCAGCGCAGTACTTTGCCTGGATTGAAAATATTGTTCGGGTCGAGCGCGTGCTTGATCGTACGCATCACATCGACAGTGTCTTCACCACTTTCCTGCACCAGAAAATCAATCTTGTGCAAGCCGATACCATGTTCACCGGTACAGGTCCCCTGCATGGCGATGGCGCGCGACACCATGCGCGCGTTGACTGCTTCAGCACGTGCGATATCTGCAGGATCGTTGGGGTCAATAATCATCTGCACATGAAAATTGCCATCACCCACGTGACCGATGATGCCGTGCATGACACCCTCGCGCTCGAGATCTTCTTTGGTCGCCATCAAGCACTCAGTGAGGCGAGAAATCGGGACGCAGCAATCCGTAGAAATTGCGCGGCTCCCCGGTCTTAATTGCAGCAAGGCGAAATACGCGTTGTGCCGCGCTTGCCAGAGGCGGGATCGATCTTCTGGTCGAGTAGCCCACTCAAAACCGATGGCACCATGTTCATCAGCGATCTGCTGTACTGCCTCAGCTTGCTCTTTGACCCCATGCTCACTGCCATGAAACTCGAACAGCAGCAGTGGGTTTTCGGGCAAGCTCAATTTGTCGTGTGCATTCAAGGCGCGCACACTGGTCTCATCCAGAAATTCAACCCGTGCGACGGGCACACCCATTTGTATGGTCTGTATTACCGTATTAACCGCACGCTCGATACTGGTGAACGAGCACACCGCCGCCGAGATGGCTTCGGGTTGCGGATACAGTTTCAGTGTGACCTCGACAATAATGCCGAGCGTGCCCTCGCTGCCCACAAACAAACGGGTCAGGTCGTAGCCCGCTGACGATTTTTTAGCGCGGGTACCCGTCTTGATGACTTTGCCATCTGCCGTGACGACAGTCAGCGCCAACACATTTTCGCGCATGGTGCCGTAACGCACCGCGTTGGTACCTGAAGCGCTGGTCGCGGCCATACCGCCGAGCGATGCATCCGCACCAGGATCAATCGGAAAGAACAAGCCGGTGTCTTTGATTTCGGCATTCAATTGCTTGCGCGTGACGCCAGGTTGTACCGACACAGTCAAATCTTCTGCATTGACAGCAACCACTTGGTTCATCTGCGATACGTCGATCGATAAACCACCTTGAACCGCAAGAATATGGCCCTCCAACGATGTGCCGGTACCGTAGGCAATCACCGGAAAACGAAACTGATTGCATAGCGCGACTGCCGCCGAAACATCATCAATACTGTGAGCGAATACCACTGCATCTGGCAGCATAGGGTCGTAGGACGACTCGTCGCGTCCATGATGCTCACGCATCGCTTGTGTGGTGGACAGTCGATCGCCGAAGCGCGCTTGCAAGGCCGTCAGTAGGTCGGCCGGCAATTCGCGCTTGAATAATGGGGGGGCGGGGTGATTCATGGAATTTCTCCGAGGCAACGACATTGTACTCTGAGCAGCAGGGTTATTCTGCCGCCCCCAGCGGCGCGGCGCCGGGCAGATGGATACTTTTGCCGTATCCTTGCGCCGGATTCAAGGGGCATAACATGGGCAACCGACTATCAAAAATTGCGACCCGCACTGGGGATGATGGCACCACCGGTCTTGGCGATGGTAGCCGAACCGACAAGCACGCGCTGCGGGTTCAGGTCATGGGTGATGTGGATGAGTTGAACTCTCAACTCGGCCTGCTACTGTGCGATGAATTACCAAGTTCGCTGCGCGAAGAGCTGATCACCATTCAGCATGATTTATTCGATCTCGGTGGCGAACTGAGTATTCCCGGCTTCGTGATGATGAATGACGGACAAGTCGCGCGACTTGATACGCTGCTCGAAAAATACAATGCCACGCTGCCACCGCTGAAAGAATTCATCTTGCCCGGCGGCTCGCGCGCGGCGGCGCAATCGCATGTCTGCCGCACGGTATGCCGACGCGCCGAGCGCAGTATTGTGG
>JBJTXC010000033.1:0-5207 GCA_046082065.1 Burkholderiaceae bacterium | reverse complement strand
CTGAGGATGATGATCGTTGCCCAATGCTACCGCAGCGCCTTGTTAAAGATATTCGCTCAGTCATGCGTGACCACGACATCATCGCGCTGGATAACGGCGTTTATAAGATCTGGTTTGCGCGTAACTACCCTGCGCATCAACCGAATACAATTTTGCTTGATAACGCGCTTGCCACCATGGGTGCGGGTTTGCCGTCAGCGATGATGGCATCCATGCTGCACCCGGAATCGCATGTGATGGCGATTTGCGGCGATGGCGGGTTCATGATGAACAGCCAGGAGTTGGAAACCGCTGTGCGCCTCAAAATGAATCTGGTGGTACTGGTGCTGAACGACGGCTCGTACGGCATGATCCGCTGGAAGCAAGCGGGTGCCGGTATGCCGGATTGGGGGCTGGAGTTTGGCAATCCGGATTTTGTGGCGTATGCCAACAGCTATGGCGCGCATGGTCATCGCATTCAAACTGCGGCCGAATTCAAAACCGTCGTCACAAAAGCATTTGCTGATGGCGGCGTGCACCTGATTGATTGCCCGGTCGATTACTCGATGAATCGTAAATTACTGATCGACGATCTGCGCAAGAACCATGCGCTGCAAGCGAAACATTAGTCGATCCGGAACCGCTCGATCAACGCTGATGCATGCTGACTTCGTCACTCCGGCGAAAGCCTGAGTCCAGAAAAAATAATATTTCACATGCCCATCGTGGATATTCAATCCAACCAATCAATGACCATACGATCATGAGCACACTTGAAGTCGTCAATCCATTCGACCAAAACCCCATCGGCAGTGTTGACTTGGTGCCTTGGAACACCATCGACGGCTGGCTGGATGAAGCCTACCGGCTAGCACGTGACCGTCCGCAGTGGCTACCAACACATCAGCGCATCGCTATTTTAAAAAACTGCGCCAAGCTGATGAGCGAGCGCAGTGCTGAACTGGCACATCAAATTGCTGATGAAGGTGGCAAGCCACTGATTGACGCACGAGTTGAAGTGGCACGGGCGATTGATGGTGTGGAGCTGTGCATCAAAGAACTCGGCCATCTGGTGGGCAGTGAAGTACCGATGGGTTTAACGCCTGCGGCTGCGGGCAGACTCGCGTTTACGACGCGTGAGCCCATCGGTGTGGTGGTGGCAGTATCGGCGTTTAATCATCCACTGAACCTGATCGTGCATCAGGTCGCACCGGCGGTTGCGGTGGGTTGCCCGGTGCTGGTCAAACCGGCTGACGACACACCACTCAGTTGCAAGACTTTTGTTGATCTGCTGATTCAAGCAGGTTTGCCTGCCGCGTGGTGCCGCTTTGCGCCCTGCGATCTGGCCAGTGCGGAGCGCATGGTGACGGATCAACGCGTCGCGTTCTTCAGCTTCATCGGCTCGGCCAAAGTGGGCTGGATGCTGCGAGCCAAACTCGCACCCGGCACCCGCTGCGCGCTTGAGCATGGTGGCGCCGCACCTGTGATCGTCGATAGCGGTGTGGATAGCGCGATGATGATCCCCAAGCTGGTCAAAGGCGGCTTTTATCATTCAGGGCAAGTGTGCGTATCGGTACAGCGTGTGTTTGCGCCCAAAGCGCAGGCGGCGGCGTTAGCCGAGGCGATTGCCGCGCATGCCAGCCGCTTGGTGGTGGGCAATGCGATTGAAGAAATCACTGAATGCGGGCCGCTGATTCGCCCGCGCGAAGTCACCCGTGTCGCTGAATGGGTGGATGAGGCGATCGGCATGGGTGCATACAAACTATGTGGCGGTCAGAGACTGAGCGACACGACTTATGCCCCTACCGTGTTGCTCGACCCACCGCAGAACTGCCGCGTCTCCAACCGCGAAATATTCGGGCCCGTCGTGTGCGTCTACAGCTACGATGAACCGGCGCAGGCGATCAGCCACGCGAACAGCTTGCCGTATGCGTTTCAAGCATCGGTGTTCAGCAACCGATTGGACTTCGCGATGCAGGCGTTTCGAGGGCTGGATGCCTCGGCGGTGATGATGAATGATCACACCGCGTTTCGTGTCGACTGGATGCCTTTCGCAGGCAGGCGTCACTCCGGCTATGGCATTGGCGGTATTGGTCACACCATGAAAGACATGACCCACGAAAAAATGATGGTGCTGCCAATAACGTGAGCTGCGTAATGCCTTGAAGGTGAGTGCCGAGACTGACTTCGTTGGGCTGATGTTGATGAATTCGTCATGCCCGCGCGGGCGGGCATCGAGGGTCTTGGCTCAAATAGCGTCTTGCTTCTACTGGACTCCGGCCTACGCCGGAGTGACGACATCGGAATACCTCAGAGTTTTTTGTAGAAGTTTGACTAGGACTTTTATATCAGGGCGACCTGAAGTATGTAGACCAGCGCACCAGCAAAATAGCCTGCGATTGCCAGTAAGCTGATGTGCTTCACGTACCAAATGAAATCAATCCGCTCCAGACCCATGGCAGCCACGCCCGCGGCAGAACCGATAATCAGAATAGAGCCACCGGTACCGGCACAGTAAGCCAAAAACTGCCACAAGAAATTATTCGGGCCATACTGCTCCAGCGAGTACATACCAATCGCTGCGGCGACCAATGGCACGTTATCCACGATCGCGCTCACAATACCGATCAGCATCACGATCAGATCCTGCCGCCCCACTGTCTCGTCCAGCCATGCGGCCAACGCTGGGAGAATGCCAGCATGCTCTAGTGTTGCCACCGCCAGCAAAATACCGATAAAGAAAACAATCGAGGCCATATCGATACGGTTGAGCGCACTGGTGAGGTTCAGATGCTCTCGCTCTTCTTCGGTTTTATTACCGTGCAAGATGTCACCTACCAACCAGAGAATGCCCAAACCAAGCAACACACCCATGAATGGCGGCAGATGGGTAATGGTCTTGAACGCTGGCACGGCAATCAAGACGCCCAAACCAAGGAAGAACATGATATTGCGCTCACGCGCTGAAGTACCCGCGCCCTCCGGATGATCCGGGTCTTGCTGTGGCTCGACTACCGTCTTGCCGCGCAGACGATAACTCACCATCGCCAGCGGCACGAGCAGGTTGACCAGCGATGGCAGTATCAATGCACCCATGATATTGGACGCTGTGATCTGCCCACCAATCCAGAGCATGGTGGTGGTGACATCACCAATGGGCGACCATGCACCGCCTGCATTCGCGGCAATCACGATCATGCCTGCGAAGAGCAAACGTTCTTCGTGCTTGTCGAGCAGTTTTTTCATGAGCGAGACCATCACGATAGCGGTTGTCAGGTTATCAAGCACTGCGCTCAGAAAAAACGTACAAATGCATACTAACCACATCAACGAGCTCAAACGAGTCGTTCGAATCCGCGCGGTGATGACATCGAAGCCATCATGCGCATCGATCACCTCGACAATAGTCATCGCACCCATCAAAAAGAATACGATCTGGGCGGTACCGATTAACGTCTCACCAAGGTGATCGCTCACATGACCGGCCTCGCCGGTCATCAGCGCATACACGCTCCACAGCAAACCAGCCCCCAGTAAGGCGGAGGCTGATTTATTGATTTTGATCGGGTGTTCAAAGGCGATTGCTGCATACGCAATCACAAATATGCTGATCAGCAGAGCGTTCATTGGGCCTTGTACTAGAGGAAACAGGCTTGTTGTTTACGCTTGCGATTATAGTTCTAAGTGACTATTAGCCGTGCGGCAGTCTCAAGGCTGTGATCTCTCTGCAACTCGCTTACGGAGCGCCTCGAAATAAGCCCCGTCGGCTACATCACCAATTCCCGATAAAGCTCCAGCCACCAGCAGATCGCGCATTTTCTGGCGGTCATGCACCTTACGGATCAGCTAATACCCATACTCGCCGCTGGTGTCGTAACCTTGCTCGATAGTCTGCCTATCGATAGGCTCTCTGAGATTATCGGCAGGAAATTTATTCATGGCGGCCATAGCCCTCACTTTACAAGGCCAGAAAACACTTTGCAAAACGCAGAACCAATATTACCGCGCGTTAAACAGCCTCAGCCCCGCCTCATCCATTGCCCGTTGCTCTTGCTTGGCAACGGCAATCGCCTGATTACGCTCGTCGCGCTCGACATGGCGTCCATTTTTGCCTGCTCGCGCAAGGCTTTCGTCAGCTCGGCTTTGGCGTCGGCTAATTGCAGGTTGGCGTCTTGTAGCTGACCCTCGACCCGACTACGCAAACCACGCAAATGCTCCAGAAACTTGCGGTAGGTAATGGTATCGGCAATCGCGTGCGCTTCTTTCTGCGCTTCGTTGTAGCGAGCGATGTAGTCATCGCGCAGCTGGTCAAGATGCGCGAGGCTTTGCTCCAGCTTAGTCACGCGATGGCGTGCCTCGGTCACAAGCTGCTGCGCGTCATGCACTGCGGTTTGTGCTTTTTCAGCGAGGACAGTCCAGGTGGTTTGCTTCATGGGACTCAGCCGCCAATCAACTCACGAATACCTTGCCAGGTTACTTCATGGCTGACACCATCATGCAAATCTTGCTGTAAAAAGGATTGAATACGCTCACGCATCGCAATCGCCAGATCAATTTCCTGTTTTGAGCCTGCCTCATAGGCACCAACAGAAATCAAATCTTCGTTTTGCTGATACAACGACCACAAGCGTCGAATTCGATTGGCAAGCTTCAGTTCAGCGGGTGGTACCAAGTCTTGCATCACACGAGAAATCGAACCATTCAAGTCAATCGCCGGGTAGTGCGCTGCGTCGGCCAGTTTGCGTGACAACATCACTTGCCCGTCTAGTGAGGCGCGTGCGATATCGACAATGGGATCTTGTGCATCATCGCCTTCGGCGAGTACGGTATAGATTGCGGTGATCGCGCCATAGCCGTGACGGCCCACGCCGGTACGCTCAATCAAATTCGGTAACAACGCAAACACCGAGGGCGGATAACCTTTAGCCGTCGGTGGCTCACCAATCGCCAAACCAATTTCTCGCTGCGCATGCGCCACACGTGTCAGGCTATCCATCAGCATGAGTACATTCTTGCCTTGATCACGAAAGTACTCTGCAATCACATGAGTCAGATGCGTGGCCTTCAAGCGCATGACTGGCGACACATTGGCCGGCGAAGCGATGACGACGGATTTAGCCCGCCCCTCCGGGCCGAGCACATCATTAATGAACGCTTGTACCTCACGACCACGCTCACCAATCAGACCAATCACGACCACATCCGCTTCGGCATTACGCGTGATCATG
>JBJTXC010000032.1:0-2882 GCA_046082065.1 Burkholderiaceae bacterium | reverse complement strand
GCAAGAGCTTGTTCATGCAAATGCAGGAGCAAATGCAAAGCCAGGCCAAGAATGTATTCGTCGGCTTTCCGTTCCCTGCGATGAATGGTAACGGCGCTCGCCCACCAGGCGCTGAAAACGCCTGAGCGAATTCGTCTCCGTCGTATCGACCAAAGCCGGCACGCGTTGCCGGCTTTTTTCAGTAATTTTCAGTGAGTCCAATAGATTTTCATTTAGCCCCCAAAAGCCACACCATGTCGTCGACCGCTGCTACCGCACCCAAGCTTGGGTTTGTCTCGCTCGGGTGCCCCAAGGCACTGACCGATTCCGAGCAAATCCTGACTCAGTTGCGTGCCGAGGGTTACGAAACCGCCAAGTCTTACGATGGCGCAGATTTAGTGATCGTGAATACCTGCGGCTTCATCGACGCTGCGGTACAAGAATCACTTGATGCAATCGGTGAAGCGCTGAATGAAAATGGTAAAGTCATCGTGACTGGTTGCCTCGGTAGCAAGAAGGATGCGTCCGGCGATGAGATTGTGCGCAAGGTACACCCGAAGGTACTTGCGGTGACGGGACCGCATGCCTTGGGTGAAGTGATGGATGCGGTGCACACGCATCTGCCAAAACCGCATGAACCCTTCCTTGATCTGCTACCGCCGCAGGGCGTGAAACTCACCCCCCGGCACTATGCCTATCTGAAGATTTCAGAGGGTTGCAACCATCGCTGCAGCTTCTGCATTATTCCGTCAATGCGTGGTGATCTGGTGTCTCGACCCGTGGCAGAGGTGATGCTGGAAGCCGAAAATTTATTCAAAGCTGGGGTTAAAGAGTTGCTGGTCATCTCGCAAGACACCAGCGCGTATGGCGTGGATACCAAATTCCGTACCGGTTTCTGGAATGGTAAGCCGATGCGCACGCACATGACCGATCTGACCCGCGCGTTGGGTGAAGTGGCGCAGCAGTACGATGCCTGGGTTCGGCTGCATTATGTGTATCCCTATCCGCATGTAGACGAGGTGATTCCGTTAATGAATGGCGGTCATGTGCTGCCGTACCTTGACGTACCGATGCAGCACGCGCACCCGGATGTACTCAAACGCATGAAACGTCCGGCCAGTGGCGAGAAAAACATCGAGCGTATTCGTGCCTGGCGCGAGATCTGCCCGGACATCACCATACGATCTACCTTCATTGCCGGTTTCCCCGGCGAGACGGAGGCCGAGTTTTCGTATTTGCTCGACTTTCTGCGCGAAGCACAAATTGATCGATTAGGTTGTTTTGCGTACTCACCGGTCGATGGTGCAGCGGCTAATGCGCTTGATCATGCAGTGCCCGATGAGGTACGTGAAGAAAGGCGCGCGCGCGTCATGCAGGTGCAGGAAGAAATTTCGCGCGAGCGTTTGCAAGCAAAAGTGGGTAAAACCTTGCGCGTATTGATTGATGCAGTTGATCACAATGGTGCCACTGCACGCTCAGCCGCTGACGCGCCCGAGATCGACGGCGTGGTGTATGTCAAGCTGCCATTTGAACCGGGTCGCGAGTTGAGCGTGGGCAGTTTCGTTGATGTCACCATCACCGCAGCCGACGCCCATGATCTGTGGGCGCGTGTTGATTAATGTTGGACGCTTGTGGCTGACCAAAAAAAATCACTACAAACGCTGCTGACCACGACGGACTACCGTCCGCCCGAGGGCTTTGCTGCCTTTCCGACGGCAGTTCATCATGCGTCGACCGTGTTGTTCAAAGATGTTGCTGCGCTGCGTGCACGCAACTGGCAAGAAAAGACCGGTTATACCTACGGGCTGCATGGCACACCAACGACCTTCACACTCGAAGCGCGCCTGGCCGAGATTGAAGGCGGGTCGTATTGCTTGCTAGCGCAGAGTGGCTTGGCAGCGATCGCCATGATTGATCTGGCCTTGCTCAAGACGGGCGATGATCTGCTGATACCTGATAACGCCTACAACCCGAATCGTGAACTCGCGCATTGGCTGCAAGCGGACTACGGTATCAGTGCACGCTTTTACGATCCATTGATCGGTGAGGGTATTGGCGAGCTGATCCAACCCAACACACGACTGATCTGGACCGAGGCGCCCGGCTCAGTGTCAATGGAAATGCCGGACATCCCCGCGATGTGTCGTGTAGCTAAAGTACATGGTGTGCCCGTGGCTCTGGATAACACCTGGTCAGCCGGCATCGCCATTCGTGCATTTGAACACGGGGTGGATATTGTGATGCAGGCACTCACCAAGTATCAATCCGGTGGCTCCGACGTGCTGATGGGGGCGGTGATCACCCGTGACAAATCGATACACAGAAAAATCGATACCGCGCATATGCGCCTGGGTATGGGTGTGTCGGTCGATGATGCTTATATGGTGCTGCGGGGTCTGCCGAGTATGAAGCTGCGCTTTGATGCGCATGACGCCTCCGCGCGCAAAATCGCTAAGTGGTTGCAGCAGCGGCCCGAGATTGCGCAAGTGCTGCACCCGGCGCTTGCGGGGTGCCCTGGGCATGATATTTGGACGCGAGATTTCTCGGGCGCGGCGGGATTATTCTCTGTGCTGTTTGACCCGAGGTATAGCGAAGCGCAGACCGATCGTTTCATCGATAGCCTGAAGCTGTTCAAGATAGGCTATAGCTGGGGTGGCGCGAACAGTTTGGCGGTGCCGTATCGTATGATGCAGATTCGCCGCGAATGGCCGCATCAGGGGCAGTTGGTGAGATTTAATATTGGATTAGAGGATGCGGATGAGTTAATCAACGACCTCCAACAGTCTCTCACTCGCCTTCAATAAAAAGCTCCTCGCGTTGTTGGTGGTACCTCGCCGTACGTCATGTACTGTCTTCGGTACCCCCGCCTAGCCAGTAACTTTTTATTGAAGGCTTTGCGCCTG
>JBJTXC010000031.1:0-4260 GCA_046082065.1 Burkholderiaceae bacterium | reverse complement strand
CGCAGACCGGCATCACCTGCAATGCGATCTGCCCCGGCTGGGTACTGACGCCTTTGGTTCAGAAACAGGTGGATGCTCGTGCTGCTGCCAACCAGATTTCAATGGATCAAGCCAAGCGCGAGCTGCTGCTTGAGAAACAACCCTCCGGCGAATTCGTCACGCCCGAGCAGTTGGGTGCGCTCGCGATTTTCTTATGCAGCGATGCGGCATCCCAAGTGCGCGGTGTGGCGTGGAATATGGATGGTGGTTGGGTCGCGCAATAATCGTCGTAGCTGTCGTCGTAATCTCAGCAGCAGAACCCATACTGCTGACGGCGCTACGCCTTCAACAATAAATGTCTCAACTCGGGCCGCTCTTGCAAAACAAATTCGATCAACTCAGGACTGGCCTGCTTGCGCAACAAATCAATGGCTCGGTTGCCGTATCGATCTTTGGCGTCCCAGTTACAACCTAAATCAAGTAAATCCAACGCCAGCAACCACCGCTTTTCTTGGTTCGCTCCGCTGACATGTTCATTTGCGGTGAGCAAAGCAAGTGGCGCCAGCCCGATAATGTTCTGCACCGACCATGTCTTTTGCAATGATGGAAGGTCAAAGCGAAGTTTATTTTCATGCATGCTGTCAATAAGACGACCTAATCGATCCCAGTTTTTTTGATCGATTGTCTGCCAAATAGTTTGAACCAACATGTTGATGAAGCTCGGCATTTTCTCGCCAGCTTCATTCCCGCGCTGGGGAGCCGACGACGGCTTTGCAACGATGCTCTGCTGGGTGCGCACGGTAAGCTTGGGCTCTGTGTGGCTTTCAGATGACTCGCTAAATTCGCTCGAATCAATGGAATGTGTATTTTCTGATTCAACAGAGTCGCTCTCCGATGAGCCTGCCAGCAGACTCGACGCGCGAGCCGATTTAGTTGGTGCATCATCTGCAGATGAATCTGCCAGCGTCTCTGTATCCCGCAATGCCTTCTCACGCTGACGAACCGGCTGCGGCACTCGGCTTGATTGCAAAGATTTTTTCTTTTGTGTTGCTTCAAGTACTCTGACCGATGCAGGCGCTCGGGTTTTTCTTGATGGGCTTGTGTTGCTGTTGGACGAAGGTGATATCGGGTTACTTGTGGAAGGTGGCGTGTGTTCGGTGTATCCGTGAGCTGGGGTTAAACCTTTTGTTCGCGGCATGGCCTTGATCCTCTTGCTGGATGGATGGATGGGAGAATTTGGCTGAGTCTTAAAATCGTTCGACTGTTTTACGCCAAAAATCTGCCTCGGTCATGCGAGTAGTGCATTTGTAGTACATCGGGTCTTTTGCTGTGATGAAATCGCGACAGCAAGCAAAAAGCCGGTGGGCTTTTCACCCACCGGCTTTTCAAAAGAAACAACCTAACCGAAACTGGACTTAGGGCCTATCTGGCGAGGTCGATGAGGAAGCTGCAAGCGGCCTCACCCGTGCGATGCTCAAAAACGAATTTCGCAGCCTGTACTGGAGACAAGTTCTTCTTTCGTCACACCCGGCGCCATCTCGACCAGTTTCAAGCCATGCTCAGTCACATCGAGCACGCACAGATCCGTGATGATGCGGTCGACCACACCAACACCCGTGAGCGGTAAGTTGCAATGCTCGAGCAGCTTGTGCGAGGTGGTGCCATCTTTGGCTTTGGCGACATGCTCCATCAACACCACCACGCGGCCGACACCCGCCACTAAGTCCATCGCACCGCCCATGCCTTTCACCATTTTTCCGGGAATCATCCAGTTGGCCAGATCACCGCGCTCGGAAACTTGCATGGCACCGAGAATAGCGATGTTGATTTTCCCGCCGCGAATCATGGCGAATGAATCTGCCGAGCTGAAAAACGAGGCGCCTTTCAGCGCAGTGACCGTTTGCTTACCCGCATTGATCAGGTCTGCATCGATATCATCTTCGGTCGGGAATGGGCCAATGCCCAGCAAACCATTTTCCGATTGCAGCCAAACAGTAATATCTTGCGGCACATAGTTTGCCACCAGCGTAGGCAATCCAATACCAAGATTCACATAAAAACCATCTTGCAGCTCTTGCGCAGCGCGTGCCGCCATTTGTTCACGAGTCCATGCCATGCTGTTCTCCGCCTTACGATGCACGCGTGGTGCGTTGTTCAATACGTTTCTCAGGGTGCGCATTCACCACGATGCGGTGAACAAAAATACCCGGTGTATGAACTGAATCCGGGTCCAGATCACCCAGCCCCACCATTTCTTCGACCTCGACGATAGTCAGCTTGCCGGCCATCGCTACGTTAGGGTTGAAGTTACGCGCCGTCTTGCGATACACCAAGTTACCGACCGGGTCTGCTTTCCATGCCTTCACCAGCGAGATATCGGCGACCAGGGCATGCTCCATCACATACTGTTCACCATCGAACAAGCGCACTTCTTTTCCTTCAGCGACGATGGTGCCGGCGCCGGTACGCGTAAAAAATGCAGGAATGCCTGAACCACCCGCACGCAGCTTTTCAGCCAGGGTGCCCTGCGGCGTGAAATCCAGCTCTAACTCCCCCGCCAGATACTGACGTTCGAACTCTTTGTTCTCACCCACGTAGGATGAGATCATTTTTTTGATTTGGCGGGTGGCCAGTAACTGCCCCAGCCCAAAACCATCCACACCTGCGTTATTCGAAATCGCGGTGAGATGCTTGACACCGGTATCGCGCAATGCAGCGATCAGTGCCTCGGGTATGCCGCACAGACCAAAACCGCCTACTGCGATGGTCTGCCCGTCATGCACAACACCCGCCAATGCGCTGGCGGCGTCAGGGTAAAGCTTGTTCATGATGCTCCTTGATAAATTATGTCAAGACACTGCCATGCCATCGTCTGCGGTAATCACCGCGCCATTCATGAAACGCGATTCATCGGCGGCAAGCAGCAGCAGCAAACCGTCGAGATCGGATGGCACGCCCACACGCCTGCGCGGCAAGATATTCACTAATTTTTGCCCGCTGTCGCTCGCAAAATACTCACGATTGATCTAGTCTCGATATAGCCGGGGCAGATCGCGTTGACGTTGATACCGTAGCGGCCCCATTCAAGCGCCATCGCTTTGGTCATTTGCACCACGGCGGCCTTGCTCATGCAATACACACCAATTTGTGACAGCACCCGTAGCGCGGCGACCGAGGCGATGTTGATGATGCGGAAATGACGGTTCGGCTCCGCCTTGGAACGCAAGATCATGCGCTTGGCCACCTCTTGCGCCACAAAAAATGCGCCCTTGGTGTTGGTCTCCATGATGAAGTCGTAGTCGTCGGGCGAAACATCCACCAACTTTTGAGTGGTTGAGACGCCTGAGTTATTCACCAGAATATCAATTGGGCCGGCTTCGGTTTCTGCATGTGCCACCGCCGACTTGATACTCGCCAGATCAGTCACATCCAGCCGCACGATGCGTGCAGCACCGCCATCGGCCTCGATCTGCGCGCGCAGCTCTTTCAGCTTTTCGGTGCGCCGCGCCGCCAGCACCACGGTCGCACCGGCCTCGGCCAGAATCTGGGCAAAACGCTCGCCCAGCCCGCTCGAGGCGCCAGTGACCAGCGCCACTTTGCCCTTGAAATTAACTTCAATGCCCACGCAGACTCCCTTTTTGGACGGTTAAATCGGGTGAAGCCGTTATCATTACATGATTCCGTGAATCGAAGACCTACCCAGGCACCCTGTCGGCCAAGCCTTCGGCTCGAAATTCTCGTTACAGCGCAAGCCCACCATGAACAGTCCCAGCCAAAACCCGAGTTTCATTGATCAATTCGGCCCGCGTGAGGCGATGGACTACGACGTTGTCATTGTCGGCGCGGGTCCCGCCGGGCTATCGGCGGCGATTCGTCTGAAACAACTCGCCGCGCAGCAAGACCGCGAGATCAGCGTATGCGTACTTGAAAAAGGTAGCGAGCCGGGCGCGCATATTTTGTCGGGCGCGGTAATGGACCCGATTGCAATGCAAGAGCTTTTCCCCGACTGGCAGCAGCGTGGTGCCCCACTCAACACAGCGGTGTCGGAAGATCGCTTTCTGTTCCTGAGCGAGCGCGGTGCATTCGCCACCCCCCACTGGTTGCTGCCTGCGTGCTTCCAAAATCACGGCAACTACATCGTCTCGCTTGGCAATGTGGTGCGCTGGCTGGCACAGCAAGCGGAGGCGATGGGCGTCGAGATTTTTCCGGGTTTTGCTGCCGCAGAGATTCTTTACGACGAGGCAGGCGCTGTGGTCGGTGTAGCGACCGGCAATATGGGGG
>JBJTXC010000030.1:0-5267 GCA_046082065.1 Burkholderiaceae bacterium | reverse complement strand
GAAAATTTTAGCGATTTTTATCCTCGTATCGGCATGTGCTGCTTGCGGCACCGTGGGCGGTGCAATCTCTGGCGCCGGATCAGATATTCAAAAAGCGGGCGAGTGGTTGAAGAAAAAGTAGCTTGCTCGGTGTTTCTACACCAAGCAGAACATCAATCCACTACGATCGCGCTGTTTTCCAGCGCGATTATTTTTTCGCCGGTGCGTAGATATAACTCGATGATCTCCGAGTTGCCACTCTCGAGAATCTGCCCGCGACAGGCGTAGTCTCTGCGCAAGATGCGCTGCGTCGTCTTGTCTTTCAGCTCGAAGATACCGATGCTATTGGCCTTGGTACAGTCAGCATTTGCGTCGCTGCCCGCAGCAGGATTGATCAGCTCCGATTCGCGGCGAGCGCCAGTGCCGCCCATGCCACCACCGGTATCCACTTGGGCAATAGCCGAATTCATGAACAGCAGCACGCCGAGGCCTAGCAAGGAAAGGCCTCGTTTGATGAGTACGAAGTTATTTATCGACATCAGCATTGATTTGTTCATTAAAAAAATAGACTCCAAAATTCATTCGGTTGTCGCCGCGTGCGCCGTCATCCTCCAGCAACGACTGCGCTATTTTGTTTACAGCCAGCAGGGCTTGCATTGCTTGCTTTTCAGATGCTTTGCGCAGTTTATCGACCGCAGCTTCACTCAGCCCATGATAATGCACGCAGCGCTCAAGTGATTTTTTTTCCGGCTGTATCAGATTAGTAATCGCGGTTGATAAATGATCATGAATATTCATGCTGAGATAACGCAGCGTTTGCGCCTGCCCCTGATTGAGCGTCAGATTATCCGGGTTCAGCTGCACCAAGCCGGCCTTGTCGATCGAGGCCAAGCCGCGTAAAAGCATGTCGTCCAATACTGCTTTGGGCCTTACATCGGTGCTGATCGAGCGCACCAAATCTTCAAAATCGTAATCACGGCTGGCTTTCTTTTTTTTCGGCAGCGGCTTCGGCCCACGGCGTGTACGTAGTGTTGCATCACCCATCCACTTTGCAACCACTTGTGCGGTCAGGCTGGCACTTGAAAAATCAGTTTCATGGGCATCCATCGCGCGCAGCCGCTTGACCTCCTTGCGATGAATACCGGTTGCGATACTGACTCGGCTATCGCTGGGTGGGCTACCATCGGCCGCCATCAGCTGACGCTCGGCCTCTTTGATCATGACGAATTTGATAACTTCAGACAGCGCCCCAAACCCAATGCCCCGGTCGAGCAGTAATCTCGCCAAGGGGTAAAGCAGGTGTTCGATTGCGGGTAGCACGGGGTTGGACAAGGTATACGCTCGCTTACACTTTTTTCCAGCATACACGGAAAATACCATTGACGTGGAAAAATTTCCCACATACTATGGATTTAACAAGCCAATATTTATTTGTTAATCATCTCGGGTTCCAGCGACTGGCCAAAAAATGATCTTCAAACGTTTTACTCGTCCCACAGGATTCAGCCATGTCGCCGCGGTAGCGCTGGCGGTGGGGCTTTGCGTGTCGCAGGCGGCGCGCGCTGAAATCAGCAGCGCTCGCGCCGAATATCTGTACGGCCCCGAGACTGCGCGTAAAGATGCTTGCAATTTAGCCCTTGCCAAGGCCCGTGCGCGCGCGCTGGCGAATGTCATGGGTGAGTCAGTCTCGGCAGAGGAATTACTCAGCTGTCAGGGCACCACCGGTAAACGTTCGGATTACGGTTGCGATCTGAACCAGATCACCTGGTCGCAAATTGAAGGCGAAATCAAACGAACCATCAAAGAAGCCACCACGGTCGAGGAACGCGAGGGCGCCTCGGCTTGTATTGCCGATGTCGAGATCGAGGTGGCAATTCCCAAAGATAAACCTGATCCGAATTTTCAGCTACGTGCCGATTTTGGTCAGACGGTGTTTCGTGTCGGTGACCGCTTCAATCTCGAGGTTGAACTTTCACAGCCGGGATATTTCACCGTGTTTAATTGGCTGCCACATGATAGTGACGCGGTAGTACGCGTAATCCCGCACAATGAAGATCCGAATCAAGCCACGGTTCATATGCGGCCTAACCGTAGCAAAGCGTTGAAAGAATCCTTTGGATTAATCGCCAGCTGGGCCGATAGCTATACGGGTAAGCGCAAGTTCTACGATGAGTATCTGATTGTCGTCGCCACCAAAAAGCCGCAACGTTGGTTAAGTCGCTACAGCATTGATGAATTCAAAGCCTTACTGCAGCAAATTCCGATGACGGAACGGCGCTTGGTGAAAAAAGGCTATCAACTCACCAAGCAATGAGACGAGCGGCCATGCCTGGTCAATGAATGTCATCTTACTCAAGAACTAAACAGTGAATTTTCGCCTTTCCACATTCGCGCTTTGTAGCTTGCTGTTGGCCGGCTGTGCGACACGCTATGTCGAGCGTGATCCAGCGAAAGAAGAGCTGGCTGACAATGTCGGCGATGTGGTGGTCTCGCTCTCGAGTGATTCAATCAAAAAAGATCCGCCGCGTTGTCTGGCGGTGTTGCCTCTGACTGCCGCCAAGCCTGCCTTGATGCCGACGGAGAGCCTGCGCAAGGCAATTCATTCGCATCTTGCACCCACCGGTGTGCGGCTGATTCCCTTGCAAAAAGTCGACGGCTTGATCGAGAAGCAGCGCAGCGTCAAAGATAATGCAGCGGCCATACTCGCTGCGACAGGATGTGATGCGGTAGTGGCAGGCGAGGTCACTGAAAAAAGCACGCGATTTTGGGGTGTGTATTCCGAAGTGAAGATCGGTGCTGCTTTGCAGATCTATCGTGCTGGCGTAGATCAACCGATTTGGGTGGGCAGACATACCGCAGTCGTGCGTGATGGTGGTATTCCGTTGAACCCGATTTCGGCGATTAGTGGTGCAATCTCTGCGGGCTCAAATATGCGTGAAGAACAAGTCACGCGTACTACGCATGATTTAGCGCGCCGATTGGTCTACGCCATACCGGGTCTCAAGTTTAATGAAGAGCCCGTCAGCCAACTCGCACAGCAAGAAAAAAACGATAACCAACCTGCGCCGATTGCGCCACTGGCAAAATTGAAAACTGATATCGATGCGCTCAGTGTGATCGAGGCCGAGCAAGCATTAGTTCGCGAACTGAATGGGCCGCACTGGACCAGTCACAAAGATCGCGAAATTCTGGCCGAGATGCTGGTGACCAAAGCACCGAATAATCCGGTGGGCTACGCAGAGATGGCCAAGTCCAAGCTCGCGGCGGGTCAGGGCGGTATGGCCGTGGTCTATGCAAAAAAATTAGTCGAGCTCTCGCCGCTTGATCCGGAACATCAGTTTTTATTAGGCCGTGCATATTTGAAAGCCAACAAGCCTGCAGAGTCATTGTCACCATTGCTGAAAGCTGCTGGCGTTGATATTCCTAAGCCTGTGTATTTCTCTGGGTTGGGTATCGCCTATGCGCAGCAGGGGCAATACCCGTTGGCTGTGGCGGCATATCAAAAAAGTCTGGTGCTGGACCCAGCGAATTCATTCACCCTACTGCAAATGGGTATGGCGCAGGCGTTTGCCGGTGATGAAGAAGAGGCAGCACTCACGATTCGTCAGAGTATTATTGCTGCAATTGCAAATAATGAAAAACCGAATGCTGAAAACGGTTTGAACGCACTTGCTTCGCTGGGATTGGAATCGCAACTCAGCCAGGTTGAACTGAAGTTAATTCAAGAAAAGGTCAGAAAACTTTAAAGGGAGGATGTCATGCATAGAAAATCAATTTGGCTATTCGGCACGCTGAGTGCGCTGTTGCTCGCCGCTTGCTCAAGCCCGAAGCCGGGCACGCCTGAATTCGCGCAAAAGCAGGAGGCCGAGCAGCAAAAGACTGCAGTCAAGAATGTGGAATCTGCGATCTCGAAAACGCCCACGTGGTACGCACAGCCACCGCAAGATGCCAATGCTATTTATACGACTGGCACCGAGGCTTCACCAGATATGCAAATGGCGATGGATATGGCGGTGCTGTCGGCAAAGCGGGCGCTGGCATTTCAGTTAGGGGCTCGTACCTCCGCAATGATGAAAGATTTCGCGGGTCAAACCGGTACTGCGGGTGACGCAGAAGTGTCACGCGAAATCGACCGCGTGACCAAGAGCGTTGCAGCCGATATCAATCTAGCCGGGTTTACACGCGAGAAGAGTGAGATCATCGCCGAGGGAAAGAATTATCGTGCCTTTGCGTTGCTACGCTATCCGATCGGCGAATCCAACAAAGTCGTTGCAGATCAGGTCAAACGTAGCAAGGTACTTGATACCCGTCTGCGTGCCTCCAAAGCGTTTCAAGATCTCGAGCAAGAAATCGAGGCGGCGCGTAAGCGTTGATGCAAGCAATGAAGCAGCTGATGAAATCGCTGGTGGTGGTCGCGCTGTTGGGCGTGTTCCTTCCCGCGTGCGCGATACAGTTGGTGACCAAGGAAGAAATGCTGCGGTCGCTGGAAGCGCCGCCGGTGGTGAATGCGGCGGCGACGCCGACTGATCCGCTGGCGCCGCAAATCGTGTTGGTCGACCCTGAGGCAAACGGGGCAGATAAAGTGGTTCGTAACCCCTTCAAGATGGAAGTAATTTTCAAGCCGCAGGAAGGGGCAGCGCTGGACTTCAAAAGTTTTCAGGCGTTGTACGGCTCGCTGAAAATGGATATCACCGAGCGCTTGTTGAAAGAAGCTGTCAAAACACCGAATGGGCTGCGGCTTGCCAACGTCAGCGTGCCATCTGGTAAGCATCGTATTCTGCTGCGTATCAAAGATAGTCAGAACCGCTTGGCCGAAAAAGAAATTCAATTCAGGGTTGATTGAGTATGCAATTATTTAGCTGGCGGCCATCCCTATCAGTGATAGGGATTTTTTTTCTAAGTAGTGTGCTATTCAGCGCTCGCGCCAATGATCTGCAACAGGCCAGCATTTATGTAGACGCCGGTCGCTTCTCGGACGCAGTCTCCTTGTTGAAAAACTATGCAGCGCGCGATGAGGATGAAGCGAAGATCAATTTATTAACCGGCAAAATTTACCTTGCTATCGACAAACCTGCCAAGGCACTCGAGTTTTTCGAGCTGGCCGATGCGCTCTCCCTAGATAACATCGACGCACAGCTCGGTTTGGCGTTATGTCAGCTGAAGCTGGGTAAATAGTTTATTATAAATGTACAATCCCTTTACAACCTGTGCAAATTAAATTAAATTTGGAATGACTAGTTCTAATATTAAATGATACAGTATTTTTAATTGTTCTTTAAGCAACACAG
>JBJTXC010000029.1:0-5733 GCA_046082065.1 Burkholderiaceae bacterium | reverse complement strand
AGTGCGTGTTTTGTAATTGCGAGGTGGCCTTTAGGCGTAGCGTGCAACCCTGCTAACGATCATATTCCTCAGTCGAGCAAAGCCTGCCGCGATCAATCGCTGGCAAGGCGCGCCGACGAAGACAGCACTGGTAGTACAGCGAGGAGGTGCAACGCCGCCAACGATCAAATGCCTCGATCGAGCAAAGCATGTCTCAATCAATCGCTGGCAAGGCGCGCCGACGAAGACAGTACTGGTAGTACGGCGAGGAGGTGCAACGCCGCCAGCGATTGATTGAGGCAGGCGTCTAGTGGGCTTGGTCCCAATTGGGTCCGTACCCCAGATCCGCGACAAGCGGCACCTTCAGCTGCGCCACGCCGGCCATTAGTTGCGGCAGCGTTTGCTTGACTTGGTCAAGCTCGGCAAGCGGCACATCCAATACCAGCTCATCGTGTACCTGCATCACCATTAAGGTGCCCAGCCGCTCATGATCTAACCAATTTTGTACCGAGATCATCGCCAGCTTGATCAAGTCAGCCGCTGTACCTTGCATGGGCGCGTTGATGGCAGCGCGCTCGGCGGCTTGCTTGCGCGGACCATTCGGTGAATTGATCTCGGGTAGCCAGAGTCGCCGGCCAAATACAGTTTCAACAAAGCCATGCGACTTGGCTTGTAGTCGCAGATCATCCATAAATCGCTTCACACCTGCAAAGCGGCTGAAGTATTTGTCCATGTACATCTGCGCGGCAGAACGCTCTATACCTAAGTTACCGGCCAAACCGAATGCACTCATGCCATAGATCAGACCAAAGTTGATCACCTTTGCTGCACGGCGCTGTTCGGCTTGCACTTCATCCAGACCAACACCGAAAATTTCTGCTGCAGTGGCGCGGTGAATGTCTTCACCCGATGCGAAGGCGCGCAGCATGGCCGGGTCTTCCGATAAATGCGCCATGATGCGCAGCTCAATTTGCGAGTAGTCTGCCGAGACAATGACATTGCCGGGTGAGGCAATGAAAGCCTCGCGTATTCTGCGACCCTCGGCAGTGCGCACTGGAATATTTTGTAAATTCGGATCATTCGACGACAACCGCCCGGTAATCGCAATCGCCTGACCGTAATTGGTGTATACCCGACCCGTATTCGGGTTGACCATTTTCGGTAGCTTGTCGGTGTAGGTCGACTTTAATTTAGACAAGCCGCGATATTCCAGTAATAACTTCGGTAACGGGTAATCCTCAGCGAGTTTTTGCAGCACCTCTTCATCGGTTGATGGCGCACCACCTGCAGTTTTTTTGACGATAGGAAGTTTCAGCTTCTCGAAGAAAATTTCGCCGATTTGTTTTGGCGAATTCAAATTGAAAGGCTGCCCGGCTAGCTCATAGGCCTGTTGCTCGAGTTGCAGTAACTTGGTACCCAACTCATGTGACTGCGCCTGCAAGCGTTGCGTATCAATGAGTACACCATTACGCTCGATACGCTGCAGTACGCGCGCAGTGGGTAACTCAATGCTCTGGTAGATAAAACGCAGCCCTTCGAGTTTTTCTATCTTGGGCCACAGGGTTTGATGCAGCTGCAGGGTGATATCCGCATCTTCGGCAGCATATTCCGCCGCGCGTTCGACATCAACTTCATCAAAGCCTATCTCGGCGGCACCTTTGCCGCATAGTTCAACATAGCTGATGGTTTTACGATTGAGCCAGCGTAGTGCAAGACTATCCATGTCATGACTGCGGTGCGACTCATAGACATAGGACTGCAGCAGGGTATCGTGTGTAATGCCCTGTACGTGAATGCCATAGTTTTGCAATACATGGCAGTCATATTTCAAGTGCTGCCCCAGCTTGGGCTTGCTTGCATCTTCCAGCCATGGCTTGAGTTTGTTCAGTACATACTCACGCGATAGTTGCTGCGGTGCGCCGGGGTAGCGATGAGCCAACGGTATGTACGCTGCAACGCTTGGCTCGCAGCATAGCGAGATACCAACCAGCTCTGCCCGTAGCGCTTCGAGCGACGTAGTTTCGGTATCCAGCGCGGTGAGTGAGGCTGCATTGATTTTTTCCAGCCACTGCTCCAACTGTGCCTCGGTGAATACTGCCTCGTAGTGCTTTTTCTCTGGCGCTTGTGGCGCCGACGGTATGTCATTTACGTCAGAAGACACACCGAACTGCGTTGCGGGTGTAGCGCCATAGCTGCCTGAATTTGCATCATCGCCCACCGCCAGCGAAGCGTTCAATTCGCGCAGCCAGGTACGAAACCCCATTTTTTCGAAAAAGGCTTTTAGTGCCGCTTTATCTTCTGCGCTCTGCTTTAAGGAAGCTAAAACCGATTCATGATGGCCTGACAAATCACAATCGCATTTGATGGTGACCAGTTGCCGCGCCATCGGTAACCACTCGAGCGCTTTACGTAAATTTTCTCCGACTACACCGCTGATTTCACTTGCGTGCGCAATCACACCGTCCAGACTATCGAACTGCGTTAGCCACTTAACTGCTGTCTTGGGGCCGACCTTTTCAACACCGGGCACGTTATCGACACTGTCGCCAACCAGGGTCAGGTAATCGACGATACGCTCGGGAGGCACACCAAATTTACCGATCACACCGGCGCGATCCAGGGTCTCATTACTCATGGTGTTGACCAAGGTGACCTGATCATTCACCAGTTGCGCGAGGTCTTTGTCGCCGGTGGAGATGATGGTTTTCAAGCCAAGCGCACTGGCTTCGGTCGCGAGTGTGCCGATCACATCGTCGGCCTCAATACCTTCCACCATCAAAATCGGCCAACCAAGCGCTTTCACTACCTCATGAATTGGCTCGATCTGCCTCGCCAAATCTTCCGGCATGGATGGCCGGTGCGCTTTGTACTCGGGGTACAAGTCGTCGCGGAAAGTTTTACCTTTGGCGTCGAATACACAGGCGATGTGATCCGCAGCGTAATCGTGTCGCAGCCGACGCAGCATATTGATCATGCCGTAGATTGCGCCAGTGGGAACACCGTCCGGATTACGCAAATCCGGCATCGCATGGAAAGCCCGATACAGATAGCTTGAGCCATCCACCAACAACAAGGTCTTGTTCATCGTTTTGATTATGGCAGAGTTCAGTTTGACATCATGTGACGCGTGCCCTGCTTGATCAGGGTTGGGGTCGGCGGCGAGTATTGCCCGAGGCCTGAGTTCGACCAAGCATGGTTTGTTAGAATGCTTGGCATCGCGCCGAGATAGCGCCCACTGCGGGGATGATGATGACATCGCTGACGACCCTAATGCTTCACTCCCGCCTGGCCGGTGTTGGGCTGTTGTTATCAATTTTGTCGAGCGGCGCGCTGGCAGAAAACCCGCTGGATGACCCCTACGCCGGTAGCCTGATCCCGGATGGCTTCACCAAGCTGACCCCCATTCGCGAGCAAAATGCCGTGACCTCGGTGCGCGTTCAACGGGGTAATAATGTTTATCACGTGACCCCGGCTGAGCAAATCCCCTACTACCAGGAAGGTGGACGCGCCGCGACTTGGGAAATTATTCAATTCCGCGGCAAGTCAACTGACGACCGCAGCGCAATGCCGCCGCCCAACCGATGAATTCTGCGCCCGGTTGTACCGGGCATGCTGATCCCCACCATGGCAGTTTTCACCCCGGTCACGCTGGACGAAGTTATTCCTTGGGCAGCCAAGTTTCCGATAGGCGCGGTGCGATCCCTGCAGGGCATCTCTTCCGGCATAGAAAACAGTAATTTTTTTCTGTTCGCCGAACGTGGTGATTACGTACTCACGATCTTTGAAAAACTCGGTTTCGAGCAACTGCCGTTTTACTTGCATCTGATGCGACATCTGGCCGAGCGCGGTGTGCTGGTGCCAGCCCCGGTCGCTGATGCGCACGGAGAAATTCTTCACAGTTTGCATGGCAAGCCCGCGGCGATTGTCAGTCGGCTGCAGGGTGATTGGGTAGCATCACCGCAGCCTAGGCATTGCGCCGAGGTGGGCGCGATGCTGGCGCGCATGCATCTCGCTGCACAAGACTACTCACGCTACCAACCCAACCTGCGCGGCCTAGACTGGTGGCGTGAGACCACGCCTACCGTACTGCCCTATCTTTCGCATGACAATCAACAGCTACTAAGCAGCGAGATGCAGTTTCAGGAAACCTTCGCCGCATCGACCATCTACCCCGTGCTGCCAAGTGGCCTAATTCACGCCGATCTGTTTCGCAACAATGTGATGTTCGATGGCGAGCAGCTCTCGGGCTTTTTCGATTTTTACTTTGCCGGCTGTGATCACTGGTTATTTGATGTTGCGGTGACAGTGAATGACTGGTGTATCGATCTGGCGTCTGGCGCCACCGATGCTGCCCGGGTTCGGGCGATGCTCGATGCTTACCGCGCGGTTCGGCCGTTCACCTCGGCAGAATCAGCCGCATGGCCCGCCATGCTGCGTGCTGCCGCGCTACGGTTCTGGATCTCCAGACTTTTTGATTTTTATTTGCCGCGCGAAGCCGAGATGCTGACGCCGCATGATCCGACGCACTTCGAGCGCATTCTGCGCCATCGCATCGCACACCCGGTCGAGGGACTGAACTGATGGCACCGGTTGTCGCGAAAGACGGGATCGACTGGATCAAGCAAGGCTTTGCCTTGTTCCGTCGCCAGCCCGCCGAGCTTTCGACGCTGTTCCTGCTGTACATGCTGTTGATGTTCTCGCTGTCGCTGATCCCTGTGATCGGGCAGCTCTTGCCGCTTTTGTTGGTGCCGACATTCACCATGGCATTCATGCAGGCCTGTGTCGAGATCGAAGCAAACCGCAAGGTGCGACCGTCTCTTTTGCTCACTGCGTTTCGGTCGCCGGCACTCGGTACCCTGCTACGTTTGGGTGCGCTGTATTTGCTGGCTGCGACGCTGGCGATTGCCGCTTCATCCTTGGTCGATGGCGGCACCTTTTGGAAACTGCTATCGGGCCAGATCAAGCCGGACGATGAGAAAAGCATCAGCGCAGACAACCTGCCGCTCGCGATGCTGTTCTCGGCAGTAGTTTATTTGCCATTTGCGATGGGGTTTTGGCATGCAGCCGCGCTGGCGACCTGGCAACGAATGAGCTTATTCAAGTCAATTTTCTACAGCTTCTTTGCAGTACGGCGATGTGGCAAGGCCTTCCTGGCTTATTCCCTCGGCTGGGTCATGATCGGTATTGCCGCGCCCGCCATGCTCAGCGCTCTCCTCAGCTTGCTTCTCGGCAAGAATCTCGTCACCGTCATGCTGCTGATGCCACTGTCGGTGATCCTCACACTCGTGATGTACTGCTCTTTCTATCCCACCTACACGGCGGTATTCGAACGGCCGGAACAAGTCTAAATTTAGCGTTCCCCAAGGCTATGACTTGGCTGTTTATCGCCGATCAGAACTGATTAGCTGTTTTTTTACAACTAATTTTTTTGGGGGAAACATGAAGGGCTTGAACATCAGCAATCTCAGTACTAAGCCGACTCATACTGGCGAATTCTCCCCGAAAGCCAATCGGGACCTAAAAGATACTGACATCGTGATTTTTGCCGGCGTTGGGGCATCACGAATCAACCAGAGCAAAGAAAACGGTTTATTTAAAGCGACGAGTACCTCGGGCTTTTTTGCTAAACTTCGTGCCGCATTTAAACCGAAAGCAGATGCACAAGATGTCTACAATATATGCAGAGCACATGGTATGTCGGTTGAGCAAGCAGGAAAAGCGCTAGTCCATATAAAGGTAGCTAGCGACAGAATG
>JBJTXC010000028.1:0-4195 GCA_046082065.1 Burkholderiaceae bacterium | reverse complement strand
TGGTGTTTCATGGCGAGGAACGTTTCGGCAAGCCGCACGCTAACGGGCATGATCATCATGGCGAGCACCATGGTCTCGCCCCCGGTCAAAAACCGCATGAAGCCCCGTGGGTCGTGACTTTGCCTTTGGTGCTGCTAGCCATACCCTCGATTTTCATCGGGTTTATCACCATCGGCCCAATGTTGTTCGGTGATTTTTTCAAAGGCGTCATTTTTGTGAGCAGCAAGCATGCGGCAATGACCGAGCTTGCCAGGGCATTCCATGGCCCGACTGAAATGGCGATTCATGCGCTCACCACTGCGCCATTTTGGCTGGCAGTGGCCGGTGTGGCGAGTGCCTATTACTGTTACATGATCAATCCGCGTGTGCCGGCCTGGTTCTACGATACGTTCAAGGGCGTGCATACGCTGCTCGACAACAAGTACTACATGGACAAAATCAACGAGCTGGTGTTTGCTGCCGGGGCGCGCGGTGTCGGACGCGGCTTGTCAAAAGTGGGTGATCAAACCGTGATTGACGGCATCTTGGTGAACGGCAGCGCGCAGGTGGTGGGCTGGTTCTCTGGTGTCACGCGCACGTTGCAAACAGGTTACATCTACCACTATGCATTCACCATGATTCTCGCGGTGGCGATTTATCTCGGCTACTTGCTGATGTCCGCGTAATTTTTTCAAGACTGCCCCGCACCCCGAAACAGAGCACACCCCATGATGCAACCCATGACACCTTTCCTTAGCCTCGCGATCTGGGTGCCGATTATCTTTGGTGTATTGGTGCTGATGAAGGGCGGTGAGCACCGCGTCGCGCAGGCCCGGCTACTCGCGTTAATTGGCTCGCTGGTGAGCTTCATGATTTCACTGCCCATTGTGCTCGGGTTTAACCCAGCGGTACACGGTATGCAGTTTGTCGAGAAGCTAGCCTGGATTCCGCGTTTCAACGTCTACTACCACCTCGGTATCGACGGCCTGTCGTTGTGGTTTATTCCGCTGACGGCATTTATCACGGTGCTGGTGGTGATCGCCGGCTGGGAAGTCATCGAAAAGCGTGTTGCCCAGTACATGGGTGCGTTTCTTATTTTGTCGGGCGCGATGATCGGTGTGTTCTGCGCGATCGACGCCTTGCTGTTTTTTGTGTTTTTCGAAGCGACGCTGATACCCATGTTCATCATCATCGGTGTCTGGGGCGGGCCGCGTCGCGTCTATGCGGCGATCAAGTTCTTCCTGTACACCTTCCTGGGTTCACTGATGATGCTGGTGGCGCTGATCTGGTTGTACTTTCAGTCAGGTAGCTTCGACATCCTCGCCTGGCACAAACTGCCGATTCCGCTGGAAGCACAAATCTGGTTATTCCTCGCGTTTTTACTGGCATTTGCAGTCAAAGTGCCTATGTGGCCGGTACACACCTGGTTGCCAGACGCGCACGTCGAAGCGCCGACCGGTGGCTCCGCGGTACTGGCGGCCATCATGCTGAAGCTCGGGGGCTATGGCTTCCTGCGTTTCTCTTTACCCGTGACACCCGATGCCAGCCACGCACTGTCGGGCTTGATGATTGCACTGTCGCTGATTGCGGTGATTTATATCGGGCTGGTGGCACTGGTGCAGGCCGATATGAAGAAGCTGGTGGCGTACTCTTCAATCGCTCACATGGGCTTCGTCACGCTCGGCTTCTTTGTGTTTGGCGAGATTGCGGTGCAAGGTGCGCTGATGCAAATGATCTCGCACGGTTTTGTGTCGGGCGCGATGTTTTTGTGTATCGGTGTGCTGTACGACCGTATGCACTCGCGCCAAATTGCCGATTACGGCGGGGTGATCAATACCATGCCGCGTTTCGCCGCCTTGTTTGTATTGTTCTCATTGGCCAATGCCGGCCTGCCCGGTACCTCGGGCTTCATTGGTGAATTCATGGTGATCCTGGGTGCGGTCGAGTACAACTTTGCGATTGGCTTGTTGGCGGCAACCGCGCTGATTCTTGGTGCCGCTTACTCGCTGTGGCTGGTCAAGCGCGTGGTGTTCGGTGACGTTGCCAACGAAAACGTAGCGACCCTGCAGGATTTATCGATGCGTGAATTTTTCATCCTGGGTGTGCTCGCGATTGCAACCCTCTGGATGGGTGTTTATCCAGCGCCGTTTACAGATCTCACTCAAACCTCGGTGGTTGATCTGCTACGGCATATTGCGATCAGCAAGATTCCGCAATAAGTCAGGAAATCCATATGACTGAGTTGAATGTCGAATTAGCGGGCGCGGAGATTTTTCTCGCAGTCGCAACCATGGTAGTGATGGTGGCGGGTTTGTTTGCCGATGAAGAAAAGACGCCACTTAGCCATCGGCTGAGCTTGTTGGTGATTGCGGTGACGGCATGCATCACCATCAGTGACTTTGTCGTTCCCGGATCCGTGTACGCATTTGATCATGGTTATGTGCTCGACCCATTGGCCAGCTTGTTGAAATTCTGTGCGGCGGTGGCCACCTTTCTGACGCTGGTGTACGCACGCCAGTACTCGAATCAGCGCGGCATGTTGGGGGGGAGTTTATCCGGTGAGTTTTATGTCTTGGCACTGCTGACGCTGCTGGGCCAGATGATCATGATCTCGGGCAACAGCTTTCTGGTGATTTATTTGGGCTTGGAGTTGATGTCGTTGTCGCTGTACGCCCTGGTTGCCTTACGGCGTGATCATGCGATCTCTACCGAAGCTTCGATGAAATATTTCGTGCTGGGCGCGCTGGCTTCAGGCTTCATGCTGTACGGCATATCCATGATCTACGGTGCTACCGGCTCACTGGTGCTCAGCAATATTGCTCAAGTGATCGCTGCGGGTACGGCCAACAAAACCGTACTTGCTTTGGGTTTGGTATTCCTGGTCTCCGGCTTGGCATTCAAACTGTCAGCAGCACCATTTCATATGTGGGCGCCCGATGTTTATCATGGCGCGCCGACGTCGGTAACGCTGCTGATTGGTGGCGCCCCCAAGCTCGCTGCTTTTGCAGTGATTATCCGTATCTTGGTGGAAGGTTTGGGTGCGCTGGCTGCGGAGTGGCAGCAGATGATGATGGTGATGGCGGTTGTATCGCTGATCGTCGGTAACATCACAGCAATTGCGCAAACCAATATCAAGCGCATGCTGGCCTACTCAACTATTTCGCAGATGGGCTTCTTGCTGCTCGGCCTGTTGTCCGGTGTGTTCGACGGTAGCGATGCGGGCTCTGCCGCGAATGCGTACAGCTCGGCCATGTTTTACGTGATCACGTATGTGCTGACCACGGTAGGTTGCTTCGCGGTGATTCTTTTCCTCGCACGCAGCGGCTTCGAGGCCGAGCATCTGGACGACTTCAAAGGCCTGAATCAGCGCAGCCCCTGGTTCGCCGCCATCATGATGGTGTTGTTGCTATCACTCGCCGGTGTGCCGCCGATGGTCGGGTTCTACGCCAAGCTGGCCGTATTGCAGGCGGCGTTGGCCGCCGGGCATCTTGGGTTGGTGGTGTTTGCGGTACTAGCCTCACTGGTCAGCGCTTATTACTACCTGCGTGTTGTCAGGCTGATGTATTTCGATGAGCCGACGGATACCGAAGCGATCGAGGCCAACGGTGGGCTGCGGCTTGCGTTGTCATTGAATGGCGTAGCGGTCGTCTTGCTTGGTGTCTTGCCCGGGCCGCTGATGGCAGCTTGCATCTATGCCATGACGCAGGCATTGTCATCTTGATCCCGCTCGTTGCGTGAACTCTGCCGCCGCCAGCTGGTTGGTGATTGCGCTGATGGCGTTTTGCGCCAACTTCCCTTATTTCACCGAATCCGTATTCGGCTTCTATCGTTTGAAACAAGCGGTCAAGTCGCCGTTCGTGCGCATCCTCGAGCTGGTCTCGCTTTATTTTCTGGTGCTGGGTGTTGCGCATGCGATCGAGTCGTCGATCGGTAATGCCTTCCCCCAAGGATGGCAGTTTTATGCGGTCACCGTTTGCCTGTACCTGGTGCTTGGCTTTCCAGGCTTCGTACATCGATACCTGCGCCGCCGCGCCAGCTGAATCTTTCCGGCGCGTTTGCCGTTTTACACTATCTGTTCGATCGTTTTGCGAGCTTTGCCGAGAGGTGCGACATGGACGATCATCTGAGAGAAAAACGAATCAGCGGTGAGGTAGTCTACGACGGCAGTTTTTTGAAAGTTCGTCGAGATCGCGTGCGTTTGCCTGATGGGTCGGAG
>JBJTXC010000027.1:0-2441 GCA_046082065.1 Burkholderiaceae bacterium | reverse complement strand
GATCGATTGGGCGCGAACCGGTAGCAGCCTATGCCGCTGATGAAATGTAAAGCCGACAGGGTCGCGCATGCCGTTTGATCACTGCGCAGAATGCCGTCGATGCTGTTATATCGAGCAGGGTTATCCCTCCCTCGAGATATCACTGACCGCGAAAGAACAACGACGCTTTGGCAGCATTTGCATCGAGACCGAGTGTCTGCACCTCGGCCCTACGGGTTGCACGCTGGGCGACGACAAGCCATTCAGCTGCAAGCTCTACCCACTGTCTTATGACCCTGCGGCTCGACAAATTTATTACGACACCGATTGCCCCCTGATGCCGGAGTACATCCGGCAGCTCAAAGATGAGCGCAGCGAGGCGTCGCGCCACCTGGCTAGCTGTCAACAAGAAATCGCCAGGTTGGAAAAATCGGATTCGGCTTTTCTGAAAGGTAATTTCGACGTCGATATGGATTATTTCGAGTTGAAACGCCTGCCGGTACCAAGTCATGTGAAGGGAGGATGACAATGAATGGATCTCTGGTTCACCTATACCAGACCCAACGATTGAAACGCTCACAGGATGTGCATCGCGTCGGTCACCAAAGCTGGACCACCGACAACCTGTACGTCGAGAGCTACCACGAGGAGATCTTGTATTACACCTCGCGCTGGGATGCTCTGTGTCCGTATATCGAGGTCAATGAAGACATGATCGCAAAGGCGCCGCGCCCCTTTGTCGTTTATGCAATTCCGCCGGATAGTCGCTTTGGTGTGCCCATCAATGACAAATACGGCATGGTAGACACCGCATCCGAAGCGTTCTGGAGCGACGAGCGCCGAGCAAGGAAATTCCGCGAGTTCGACAAGCAGTACAAGGAGTTTACTTACTCGGAGCAGGTCATCCCGGGCAAGGATCTGAGCTTCGATGACATGATCGAGCTGGGTGGCGACCATTTTGAAAAATACTGGATCGACGACCGCGAGGTAGAAGGCTTTGTCGACTACGTGCAAGACCTGGACGTGCTGGTACTACAGATGCACGCACCGGATGGCACGCTGGTGCTGACCGATGTCTCCATCGTCCTGCCCAAGTACGATCAGCTGTACGGTAGCTTCTGCCAGTGGAATCGTGACTTCAAGAACAAGTCGCCGGGTAACTATGCCTGTCTGCTGGCGTCGCGCTGGGCAGCCAAGCACGGTCTGCGTTGGTACAACTTGGGTCCGGTGGACGATTACGGCTACAAGTCGCTGTTCGTGACCGACTACGAGCCTATTTATGCGATGGCGCTGGTCGATCCCGAGCACCCGTTGGCAACCGACCCGACCTCGCCGCTGAAGATCGACTTCCGGCCCGAAGACCTGAACCGGGTCTATCGCAATGAGAACGTGCTGAGCGATTGCGCTGCCTGAGGTAACTCAGGCGCCGCCGCTCGGCGGCTGGCTCGGTCATTCACTTGGTGCGTCGTCCCCGGCGAGTTCTTTGTCGCCAAACACGTGCTCGTCACCGAAGCTGATGTCGTAATCGATGGTCAGCTCTTCGCCGCGCGTGATGTCGCGTTGCGCCTCCAGCAGCTCTTGCTTGTTGAAGAACAGGTTGGGCGTTTTGGAGTGGTTCAAATAGACCGAGATATTCACGGCGTTCATGCCGATCTCCGGCACGAACACACGACCCCCCTCGACCAAACAAAAATCGGCCAGGTGCTTGCGCACGCTGCTTGGCAGCTCTTTCAATTCTGCACGCGAGAACTTCTTCTCTTTGCGCGTTGCCATGCTCAGGAGCGGCAGCGTTCCCTTGGGTATGTCGCGCAGTGCGAACACGCCCACACCATGGATTTTGGACACCCCCAGCTTGCAATACACCTCGTGCTTCAAGTGCTGATGCAGCCGGTGCTTCAGATTGCCGCGCTGCTCGGGTTCGTCGAGGCTCTCGGCAGGCGTATCGGGGAGGGCGGGGGTGGGTAGATTGTCGTGCTTCATGCGTCTGGCCGGTGAAGAGAGCCGCTGCCGGGAATGTATCGAAGCGCCGAATTGTGCCACCAAACAAGGCCGATACCTAGTGCCATTCGATCTGCCCGATGCATCAGGCCGATTGACTGCGGGCCATCAAGCGGCCGTGGCGGGTGGCGCGGCGAAGGCATCGAGTTGGGCGTTGATGCGTGCCCTCACCATCGCAATATGTTCGCGCAGCACATACTGCTGATCGGCGAACGCCAGCGGTAAGTGCAGCCCGTTCACCGAGTTCTCGATATCTTCCAGCTGCTTCATCAACTCGTTGCGCTCGGCCTGATCGGGCGATGTCAGCAGCGCTCTTTCGAGTGTCATCAGGGCACCGTACCAGCGGTAAATCCGCGAGCGCATACGCCACTGATACAGCGGCGCGACCATAAGCGTGGCGGGCACCACCACAATCAGCAACGGCAGCAGCACGATGGCGATTCTAGCCACCAGACTCGCCAACC
>JBJTXC010000026.1:0-8412 GCA_046082065.1 Burkholderiaceae bacterium | reverse complement strand
CAGGACCACCATCATGTCTCAATTGCAGTTAGATCAGGCGCATTTGCGCTCCTGGGTCGGGCGAACTGAAACCATGACCGATGTGATTGATCCGGGCAAGGCTGCGGCGATGGCTGCGACGCTGGATTTGACGTGGTCACCCGCACATGGCGATCGCTTGCCGCCGCTGTGGCATTGGATTTATTTCTGGTCGTCGATCCCGATGGCGATGCTGGGGCCGGACGGTCATGCGCAGCGTGGCGGTTTCCTGCCACCGGTGACCTTACCGCGCAGGTTGTGGGCAGGCGGCCGCTTGGCGTTTTTAGCGCCGATCACCATCGGCCAGCAAGCGCAGCGCACATCCGAAATCAAAGCGGTCGAGCTCAAGCAAGGCAAGTCGGGCCCGCTGGTGTTCGTTACGGTGGCGCATGAAGTATCGGTTCAGGGCAGTGTCGCGCTGCGTGAGGAGCACGATATTGTCTATCGCGAAGCACCGACCGCAAAAGATCCCGTACCGCCGGCACAACCCGCGCCTGACGATGCGCAGTGGTCGAAACAGATCGTGCCGGATGCGGTTCAGCTATTTCGGTACTCGGCACTGACATTCAACGGCCATCGGATTCATTATGATCGCCGCTACGCCACCGAGGTTGAAGCTTATCCGGGCCTGATTGTGCATGGGCCGTCGATTGCCACGCTACTGACCGAATTGGTCCGGCATGAGTTACCTGATCGGACGCTATCGGCGTTTTCATTTCGGGCGTTATCGCCGGTGTTCGATATCGCTCCATTCAGTGTGCATGGCGCTTTGGCGCCCGACGGTCACAGCGTCTCACTGTGGGCAACCAACGCACAAGGTCATCTCGCGGTGCAGGCGCAAGCCAGCCTGGCTTGAGAGGAAGATTATTTTTTGATGCCTAGTTTTCTCAACCTGCGCGCGTTGATTCAAACGCTTCCTTACGTTCACTATAGCGATCCACCAGATAAGGTGAAACATCCCGGGTCAGCAGGGTAAATTTGATTAATTCTTCCATCACATCGACCACGCGATCATAGTAAGGCGAGGGCTTCATGCGGCCTGCCTGATCAAATTCTTCGTAAGCTTTAGCGACAGATGATTGGTTAGGTATGGTGATCATACGCATCCAGCGCCCCAACACGCGCATCTGATTCACTGCATTAAACGATTGAGAGCCACCGCAGACTTGCATCACGGCCAGTGTCTTGCCTTGGGTCGGGCGCAGTGCGCCAAGCGCCAACGGTACCCAATCGATTTGCGCTTTCATAATTCCGGTCATTGCACCGTGGCGCTCGGGTGAAGACCAGACCATGCCCTCCGCCCAGTGACATAGCTCACGCAGCTCAGCGACTTTTTCGTGGGTGTCGGGCGCATCATCTGGCAGTGGCAAACTACTGGGGTTGAAAAATTTTGTTTCAGCACCGAGCGTCTGCAAAATTCTTGCTGCTTCTTCAGCGAGTAATCTACTGAACGAACGCTCGCGCAATGAGCCGTACAACAGCAGAATTCGAGGCGGATGAGTCGAACGCTTTGAAGGAAACAAAGCGTCGTTATGTATCATTTCAAAGCAAGTGGATTCGATGTTCGGGAGATCGTGCATGGCAATGGGTTCTTGAGTCATTTAGTTTTTTCTAACCGATTAATCAAAACTTCCAGCTGACGGACGAAGGCATAATTTGGTTTCTTCGACATATTCTTCACCTTCAATGTTCAGCGCTCACAATGGTTTCCAAACAATACCAAAACGAAGCATTTTTAATGTGATAACTTTGGCATCGGCGATGCAATGTCCGATGCCTTGTTGATGAGTGCTGTCAATTTTCCATACCAACATCACCAAGCCTCGTATCATAGTCGAGCCCACCACCAAACCTAGCTTGTGATGAATCTACACCAGCCACTGTCCGATGAAGAGATCGAAGAATTAGATCTCATTCTGATGAATCAACCAGACGACATCGATTCCATGAGCGTGAGCATGCTCGATGGTTTCCTCACAGCCGTAGTTTCCGGCCCGAATAGCATCATGCCGAGCATCTGGATGCCGTGGGTTTGGGATTTTGAGCAGGGAAAAAACAAACCGAGTTTTAACACCGAGCACGCTGCCAAGCGTTTTTATGAACTGGTATTTCGGCAGATGAACAGTATCAGTGCCGATCTGATGGAGACACCCGAGCATTTCGAGCCATTACTGCTTGAGAATCTGAACCATGGCGATCCCGTGACCATCATCGATGACTGGTGCATGGGCTTCATGAAAGGCTTGGAGCTTGATATCGAGGGATGGATGCCGCTTACGGCCGAGCACACCGATTGGTTTACCGTACTCAGGTTATACGGTACTGAAGATGGGTGGGATGTTTTGTCCGGTTACCCGGCCGATCTGGATCAACACCGCAGTTATGTCGATCGTCTGCCAGAGGATGTTCGAAAAATTCACCGCTACTGGCTTGAGCGACGCACTGCACAAGCTAGCTCAAGCATGCCGTTGAATGCAGTCAAGCAAAGCCCGTATATCGCCAGCGAAAAAATTGGCCGTAATGATCCCTGTCCCTGTGGATCTGGCAAGAAGTTCAAGCTTTGCCATGGCTCTCCCGGGCGGTTGCACTAAGCCTGAATGCCGGGCGCTTTAGGGGCGCTTTAGGGGCGTTTGATGGACATTGAAAATTAACCCCAGCGCCTCACGCACACGCGTCCAGCGTCCTGAAACTTTCGTTAACCAATTCAGTAGCGATGTTCGATTGACTGGCTAGTTCGACTCTCAGTGGGACGGCGAGACATTGCTTTTTTACTATTGAAGCCCCCGCAACGCCTCCACAATATTGACCTACGGAAACTTTTCTAATAAGGTCGAACCAGGTGGTTTGTGTCTGAAATCACCCTTGGTAACTAGGTCAATAAATCTAAATCTGTCTTGGGGGTGGCAAATGAAGACATTGAAAATTGTGGTCGGCGTTTTGATTTCTTTCGTGATGGTCAACGTAGTGCAAGCCGAAACGACTTATAAGGCGTTTTCGACAGTAAAGACTGATTTGCAAACAATGGACTGGAATGGGGGCAAAGTGACCATAGGGACACTGAAAGGTGTAACAGTGATCTCCAATAGTTCGGATCCAATTTTTAACGGTGATAGCATTCAATCCTGCCTCATTCGTGTAATCAGAATAAAAGATTCGTCTGATGTCTTCGCGCATTGCACTTTGACCGATAAAGACGGTGATATCTCTTTTATTACTGCTGAACGGAAGCAAGGTGATGCCAGTGCTGGATCAGGTGGGCGTGGCAAAAGCACGTTATTAGGTGGAACTGGAAAGTGGCAAGGTAAAACCGGATCTTGTGACTACACAGCGAAATACCTCAAAGACAATTGGCAGACGAGTGAATTTTCTTGCGTAATCAAGTGAATTTTTGATCGAAAGTTATCAGCTCAAAACTCCTGATATGGCATCCGCTGGCTGTATCAGGAGTTGTTGGCATCGATTTTTCCTGTTTTCATCAGCCGCTGAAAACTCTCGAAGGTATGTCGAATGCCGGCCTCTAGCGGCATCTTGCCATAATCGCCGATGCATGCGCGTAGCGGGTCATCAGCGTGGTGCATCGGAAATGCGATCGGGTCACCGGTAATCGTTATTTGCGCCTCGGGCGCTAGGGCTTTCAATATCGCCATACCATGATCAACGCTGGTGTATTCGCCGTTCAAATCAAATACCGGTGCCCCGGTTCGAAGCGCGGCCACACTGCGTATGAATGCGCTAGCAGCCTCACCGGCAAATAACCAAGAGACATCGCCACTGAACGGAATCGCATAGGGGCGAGATGCGGCTGCGGCCAATATGGCTACCGTCGTTTTTGACGTCATGCCTTGGTCACGTCCCACGCCATACACCACACCCGGCCGTATGCCCACGCTGTACAAGCCATTTTCTTCCGAGTACACCTTGGCGGTTTGCTCGTTGCAGTACTTGTAGGCGCCGTAAAGCGTGGGCATGGCACCGCCATCTTCGAGGGCACCGTAGGCTGCGACCGAACTGGCATAAGTTACGCGTTGAATACCGCATGCTTTTGCTGCTTCAAATACATTTACCGTACCAACGACATTAACTAACGCGCCGGCAACCGGATCAGCCCGGCAGAAGGGTACTTGTAATGCAGCCAAATGAATAATCGCGCGAGCGCCGCTTTTTTTTACGACCGATTTGACTAACTCGGTATCGACAATATCTCCCGCATGCCAAACCACATGATTCAGCGCGGCGTCATCCATTAACAGGCCGGGGCGTCGCTGGTCTACCGTTAAATCAAATGCATGCACTTCGACGCCGGCATGCTCCAACAATGCCACCGTCCAACTACCGATACAACCGCCGGCACCCGTCACCAGTACCGGGCCATCAAAATCCCGTGCGTCAATTGGAAAATACTCGAACATCAGCTTATCTCTCCCTTACGGATAATCTAGAAGCTGTCTAGTGAGTTACAAAGACGACAGCCCCATAAAATGTATGACACGCGCGGCCGGGGCCGCAACAACGAGATACGCCTCAAAGGCGTGTGCTCTGGTGGGTTTCGGTTTCCCGTGCCTTTTGCTCTGCGCGTTTGCGCTGCTCTTTTCTGACATCGCGAATTTGGTGAATGGCAAATAGCATCACCACAATAAACAGCCCGAGTTCTATCCACATAAGTCCCCCTGTCAGCGAGCAGTTTAACCCAGCGAGAAAATCTCAAGTCTGAGGAGAATCTGATGATCGCGCGGTGATCGGCAAGCATTGGGTTCCCGTCGTTCGCAAAGCCAACCCGGTGTAAACTCGCGCCATGCAACTCTTGCTTATTCATCTCGCTGGGCTGCTTTACATTATCTGCGCCCTGTTACCCGCACAGCAGCGTACCGCTATCACGATCGGTACCTTGCTGGCTTGGTGCCTGCATGGTCTGTCGTTGCTCGTGGCGGTGGTCGTGGACGATCACCTGCGACTCGGTTTCGCGGTAATGCTGTCTGCCGCGCTATGGATATCGGTCGGGGCATACTGGGTCGAGAACCGAAATCTATCGGTGGATGGTTTGCGGCGCATGGTGTTACCGAGTGCGGCGCTGGCGATCGTGCTGCCGATTGTGTTCCCGGGTGTGGATATTCCTTTTGCGGGAAAGCCGCCTTTGTTTTCATGGCATATCGTGCTGTCAACACTCGCCTACGGCTGCCTGACGGTTGCGGCTTTTCATGTGGTGTTGATGGCCATTCAAGAATCGCGGCTGCATGCACTGCCAACGCTCGCTGAGCGTAAACGTTGGTGGCTGCTTGCAATTGATGATTTGCCACCACTGCTGACCATGGAGCGCTTGCTGTTCCGAATTGTGGGGCTAGGCTTTGTTCTGCTGACCCTGACCGTGGTCTCGGGTATGTTTTTCTCGGAACTGCTATTCGGCAAACCATTTCGCTGGGAACATAAGACCGTCTTCACCGTGTTCTCATGGTTATTGTTCGGTGTCTTGCTCGCGGGTCGTTACTGGCGAGGCTGGCGTGGCCGGACGGCGCTGACCTTCACGCTCACCGGTTTTGTGACGCTCCTGCTGGCATATGTCGGTAGTCGGTTTGTACTGGAAGTGGTACTGCACCGAGGCCTAAGCTAGACAAGGCATAGGCCAAGCAAGATCTCTATGGCTGTTTGGCTGAGCGACGAGTGGCTTGATCAGAGAATCGCTCCAGCATGAATTCAGCGGCTTGAACGATATGCAGGCGAGCCATTTGCTCTGCTTTTTCTGCCTCGCCGTTGGCCACGAATTCAAACATCGCTTCATGCTCGTCCCATATATCGCGTGGCTTGTCTGGTGTCAGCAGCACAGAGCCCATCACGCGCTGGGTCGTCACCCAATGGCTCGCCATGGTCTGGCAGATCAGTGGGTTGTCGGCGAGTTCATAGAAAAGGCTGTGGAAGGCGATATCGACGCTGATTAACTCCCGCAAAGAGGACGTGTTGATCGCTTGACGGCCCGCCGCCAGCAGTTTCTCTGCTTGCTTTTTTGCGCTTTCAGGAAAATTCTCGGCCGCTTTTCTGAAGACCAGTCCTTCAATGACGGCGCGCACTTCGTACATCCGCCGAATCACGTCCAGATTTAACGGTGCCACCTGCAAACCGCGCCCGGGTGCTTCAATCAGCGCACCTTGATTTTTCAAAAGCACCAGCGCCTGCTGCACAGGTTGTCTCGATACACCAAGCGCTTGCGCGATCTGTTCTTGAATGATTCTTTCGCCCGCTTTGAGCTTCGCTTCCGCGATTTCACTCAAGATGGCTTTGTGTACTTGCTCAACCAGTTTGGGTTGTGATGCAAGAGCTTTCATACGCTTCAACCCCCCGTTGCAAGCGTGCGCCAATTAAAAATTCAGTTCACTCGCCAACAAATCAAATGGACGGGGATGACCAACCCAAGCCAGAGCAGATGTTGGGTCGAATGATCCAGCGATTTGGAGTAAAAGAAACTTTATTCTCATTGTACTCTGTATTCAGTATTCACAATAAATAAATTCCCGCCCAAAAAGTAGCCAACTTATTAATAATATCTACGTCTGCGTCGAACTCCGCGTAGCGTCACGCAATTCCGGCGGGACGTGCTTAACGGCCGAGCACTTCCGGGTTTAAAAGATGGGGCGGGCGCTTGCCCGTGAGCGCGGCAACTAAATTATCAGCCGCGCAGTACGCCATGGCGATTCGGGTCGACGTAGAGGCGCTGCCGATATGCGGTGTCAGTACGACATTCGAGAGCGACAGAAACGCTGGATTAAATGCGGGCTCGTTTTCAAATACATCGATGCCGGCAGCGGCAATCGTTCCGTTTTTGAGCGCTGTAATCAGTGCAGCGTCATCGACAATACCGCCGCGCGCAATATTCACCAGGGTGGCGGTCGGTTTCATCATGGCCAACTGCGCCCGGCCAATCAGATGATGTGATTCAGGCGAATAGGGTAGCGTCAGGATCAGATGATCTGACGATCGCAAACAATCTTCAAGGCCGACATAGCTGGCTTGATTGGCGGCAGATTCAAGCGCCGGCGTGAGTCGTGTTCGGTTGTGATAAATGACCTTCATGTTAAATCCTAACGAGCGACGCGCGATCGCTTGCCCGATGCGGCCCATACCGATGATGCCTAGCGTGCTGCCGTGTACATCAACGCCCAGAAAATCATCAAAGCGCCAGCGCGCCCAGCGGCCCGCTCTCAGGAAATGCTCAGATTCACTTACGCGACGCGCGGCGGCCATCATCAGGGTCCAGCCAAAATCCGCTGTGGTTTCATTCAGCACGTCTGGCGTGTTCGTGACCATGACGCCGGCAGCACTCGCGGCTGCAACATCAATGTTGTTGTAGCCGACGGCCATATTACAAACCGCTTTGAGATCCGGGCAGGCCGCAAACAGCGCGGCGGTGAATCTTTGGGTCGGGCTGGCGAATACACCATGATTGCCGCGCACGCGCTCAGTGAGCGCAGCTTCGTCATAATCTTCATCCGCCTGATTGTGCGCGACCTCAAACCATTGCGATAGATAATCGATGATCTCGGGGAAGGTAGCGCGGGTAATGACGATCTTGGGTTTCATATGATCGTGGTGGTTTGATCTGCCTTATCATGCTGCCACAAAAAATCAGAACAGGAGTTGTTCATGTCTGCACCGCCACCACTGTTGTGGACCCCGAGCGCCGAACGTATAGCGCGCAGCCGCGTCAATCATTACAGGCAGTGGCTGGCCGGCCGGGGGCAGCACTTCAGTGATTATCAAGCCTTGTGGCAGTGGTCGGTCGATGATATTGAAGGATTTTGGGCATCGATTTGGGATTATTTTGATATCCAATGCTCAGCACCATATCAGCAGATTGTGTCGGGTCATCATATGCCCGGCGCTCAATGGTTTGCGGGTACGCGACTGAATTTTACCAAGCAGCTATTTCGCTTTAATACCGACGCCGCGACCGCGAATAAAGACGCCATCGTCGCTGAATCCGAAACGCGTGATCGGGTCACATTGTCTTGGGCTGAACTGCGCCAACAAGTAACGGCAGTCGCCAACACCTTACGCGCGCTTGGTGTGGGGCCGGGTGATCGGGTGGTGGCCTATTTGCCGAACACACCTGAAGCAGCGATTGCATTTTTTGCGTGCGCCAGTATTGGGGCGATCTGGTCGTCTTGCTCGCCTGATATGGGCGCGTCCAGCGTGCTCGATCGGTTTCGCCAAATTGAACCCAAGTTGCTGATTGCTGTGGATGGCTATCGCTATGGCGGTAAGGTATTTAATCGACTGGACGTCGTGCAGAACATGCGCGATGAACTTGCGACGCTCGAGCACACTGTGCTGCTGCCTTATCTTGATACTGTGCTTGATGTGAATAATGCGCTACCCGGCGCGACGCGCTGGCACGATTTGTTGACG
>JBJTXC010000025.1:0-3708 GCA_046082065.1 Burkholderiaceae bacterium | reverse complement strand
GTCACTTGTGTGCTTGCCGGTGGGCGTGTCGATTCGTTGTTTTTGCGTGACAGAATTTGAAGAAAGTCGCGTGATCGGCGCGGCTCGGTTTTGCATCGGCTATCCAACCCCCTACCCGTAAGGAACTAATTAAATTACAGTCACGCCAGTCCGAAGTTAACGTTTTTATAATACGCGTCAAAGCGTTGGCGCGTACACCGCGTTCTGGATTGGAGCCGCCATGGATATCGAATGGCTTGAAGAATTTCTGGTTTTGTCCGATATGTCGAGCTTCACCCGGGCAGCTCACGCCAGAAATGTCACGCAGTCCGCATTCAGCCGCCGCATACGCTCGCTGGAAGACTGGATAGGCATCTCGCTGGTGGATCGTGACACCGTGCCGCCGCGCCTGACCATGGCTGGACATTTGTTTCGGGACGCGGCGCGCGAAATGGTGCGCCAGTTGCAAGACACCCGGATCGCACTCGGACATCGCAGCAAAGTGTTTTCGGGTATCAAGCTATTTGTGACGCAATCGCTGGTGCAGCAAGCCTTGCCGGAGTGGATGCATCAGATCAACCAGCGCATCAGCGGCCTGAAGTTTGATATCCAAGCAGGTGAAACCTACGAGGGGGTGATTGCGCTCAGTAGTGGCCGGTGCGATCTGCTGATGGCGTATCACAGCCCATTGGTGCCGATGTCCATCGACGAAAAGTTATCGCCCTCCATCACGCTCGGTAAAGATAAATTGGTACCCGTCAGCCAAGCGGATGAGTTTGGTTCACCGATGCACCGTTTGATTGAATCGAAGCTACGGCACCTACCGCTGCTGTCTTTCCCGCCCGAGACTTTTTTCGGGCGTATCTGTAACGGGATAATTCGCTTTCGACCGAGTGATCCCAATTTCAATGTCATGGTGCAAAGCGCCAATGCACGCGTGTTGCACACACTGGCGCTTGAGGGTTTAGGTATTGCTTGGCTGCCGCAGCGATGTGTTGCCAACGATATTGCCGAAGGCCGACTCGCGCTGGCAGGCGACGATGAGTGGAGCGCAAAGATCGACATCCGCCTGTATGCCTCGCACGAGCGTGCTCGCCTGCTGAATGCCAATTTGCTGGACAACATCCGAGACCTGAAACACGAAAACCTCGCCGTGCGTTAGGAGAAAACATTGAACTCAATTGATCAACCCCGCAGCATCGCCTGCCCATTCCGCGAGTGCCCATGAAAATTTCACTCAGGGTGATGGGCGACGGCTTATACAGCCGATTAGCCAAAGAGATTGCTTCGCAAGACTCTGCATTTCCACGCAGGCTAGGCAGCACACAACTGGTCAGCTGGCAGCTCGAGAAGCTTGATTCACCATTCCGCATCGATTATCTGGACAGCGAACCCAACCAAGCCGCCGCCGTACTGGTCGAGGTGAATGACGCAACCCAGATCAACATGCTGTGGGATTTCGGTCGGCTCGAGTACCCCACGCTTTGCTATGGTGCCGATGCGTCATTGCCTGCGGTGCCACTGATACTGGTGTTTGATGAGCAACCGAGTGCCCCGAGCGCGCTTGATATTCCCAAGCTGGTGAATGACTGGGTGTGCGGAAAACACGCCATGAATGAAATTGCCCGTCGAGTCGTGACCGCACTACGCCGTCATAACAGCTTGCTCGACGAGCTCGGTCTTGGCCTACTCACCCTGAATCAGGAATCGCGCCGGTTGATTTATTTCAGCGACGTGATTCAACTATCGCCGGCCGAAGTACCCTTGGCCGAGTTGTTCATCAGTCGGATCGGCAGTGAGGTGCCTATGGAAGAGGTTTTGCTGATGTTCAAGCTGGCCGGGCGCGCGGCATCCGGCAGCAATATTCGGGTCACGATTTTTCAATTGCGATTCAAGATCGAGCTCGTCACGCGCAACCAGCTGACGATTACCTGCGCATACGGTGAAGGCTACGCGCTGCGGCCGGGCAAGGGCCCACCGCGCGCGCCAGAGCATCTGGAAGCGCGTCAACCCATTGCGCCCTACCACGCTCGTGCGGTGGCATAATCCGGTTTGACGTCCGGCATGCGGCGGTCGCGAGGCATCGCGACGCCGCATTTGCATTTCAGCGCCGGCTCGCAGGAATGCATCGACATGTCATCAAGTACCGCCCTCGCTAATCACGCCAGCTTGACCCATATGGCCAGCTGCGCTCTGCCGACACCGTGGGCTGAGTTCACGCTGCACGCCTTTCAGGAAACAGACACTGGCAAAGAACATCTGGCCATGGTGCTCGGTGATATCAGCGATGGACAACCCGTGTTAGCCCGCTTGCACTCCGAATGCCTGACCGGTGATGCGCTGTTTAGTCAACGCTGCGATTGTGGTGCGCAACTCGAGGCGGCGCTCAAACGCATCGCGGCAGAGGGACGTGGCATGCTGCTGTATTTGCGACAAGAGGGCCGCGGGATCGGCCTGGTGAATAAAATTCGCGCCTACGCGCTGCAAGAGCAAGGCGCGGATACGGTTGAGGCCAACCATCAATTGGGCTTTGCCGACGACCTGCGTAACTACGGCATGTGCGCACCGATTTTTCAGTATTTCGGGATACGCTCCCTGAGGCTGATGACGAACAATCCGCGCAAGCTCGACGCGCTGAAAGAGCTGGAAATCAGCGTCGAGCGGGTGGCGCATATTGCCAGCAGCACAGACCAAAACCTTCGATACCTGCAAACCAAGGCCAAAAAACTTGGGCATTTGCTGACCCCCGTCCGCGCTAGCGCAGAGAAATAGGCCTCTGCTCAAGGAATCTGCCTTGCTTGGCCGCAACCATTTCGAAATCATTGATTTCGATCATTCATGGCCTTGTTATTACTCAAATAGCAATTTCGAAACATGCTTAATCTTGGCATCGAGGGCTTCGATTTGATCTCCTCGTTTCCGCCTAATCTCCTCTTAGGTTTTGCTCCCCGCCGGGGAGCATTTTTTTTGGTTGCGCCGAAAAAATCGCGCCGCATGCCAAAATACGCGCTCGGATCAAGCCCCGTCAGAGAGCGAGTTCCGGTATCGATCGAATGAGGAGAAAGCAATGTCAAACACCAAAAAACCCCTTGCCGGCGCCCTTTTTGTCGCGGCACTTCTATCGGCAAACCACGCAACTGCGCAGAATGCATCTGGCGAAGACCTGTTCAAGCAACAATGTGCGGCCTGTCACGCGATTCAAAAAGACGCCCCGCCCGGCATGGGCCCCAACCTGCATGGCGTGGTGGGCAGACCCGCTGGCGCCATACCCGGCTTTGCGCACTCGAAAGAATTCAAGACTGCGCTGAAGGGCAAATCCTGGAGCCCGGAGCTGCTAGACAAGTGGCTGGAAAACCCGCAGAAAGTCGCCAAGGGTACCTACATGATGTATCAGCAGCCTGATCCCGCTGTACGTACCGCCATCATAGATTACTTGAAAAATATCAAGTAACCCATTAAATTAAAATATAAAAATCATGTCATCTTCCCTGCTGTTTTCGCCGATCTCACTCGGCCCGCTCAAGCTCGCCAACCGCATCATGATCTCGCCGATGTGCCAGTACTCGGGGCACGACGGTAATGCCAATGCATGGCACATGGCGCACTTGGGCTCGCTCGCACTCTCGGGCGCCGCACTGCTGACGGTGGAGGCGACTGCAGTCAGCCCGGAAGGCAGGATCACGCCGGGTTGTCTGGGTTTGTACAGCGATGAAAACGAGCAGTCGCTGC
>JBJTXC010000024.1:0-6006 GCA_046082065.1 Burkholderiaceae bacterium | reverse complement strand
CCTTGATCTTCTCTAGACCGTAGTGGTCTGCGTCCAAGACTTTCTCCGCCTTGGCGAGGTCGGTTGAGACCTTCGACTTCTTTTTCCAAGGCAGCCCAACCACGGTGTCGATGTAGTTGCGTACCACGGTCGCCTCGGCCGACATCGGCGACATAAGCTTCAGCTTCTTGAGCTCGGCCTCGACCTTACCCTTGGCGTCCTTGGGCAAATGCGCGGCCTTGATTTTCTTTTCGAGCTCATCGATCTCAGCGCCCTCTTCGGTCTCGCCGAGTTCCTTTTGAATCGCTTTTAATTGTTCATTCAGGTAGTACTCGCGCTGCGACTTTTCCATTTGCCGTTTGACGCGACCACGAATGCGCTTTTCAACTTGCAGAATGTCGAGCTCGGCTTCCAACTGACCAAGCAAATGCTCGTGCCGCTTGGCGACATTGAAGATCTCCAGGATTTTCTGCTTTTGCTCCAGCTTGAGTGGCAAATGCGCTGCGATGGTGTCTGCCAGACGACCGGCATCATCGATCCCGGCCAGCGACGTCAAAATCTCGGGCGGGATTTTCTTGTTGAGTTTTACGTATTGATCAAACTGCTGCACGATCGCCCGGCGCATCGCCTCAACTTCGGCATCGTCACCCGACTCGGATTCAACCGGCGACAACTCGGCCACGAAGTGGGTCTCGGTCTCGCTGATGTGGTGAATGCGTGCGCGCTGTGCACCCTCGACCAGCACTTTCACGGTGCCGTCGGGTAGCTTGAGCATCTGCAAGATGTTGGCGATACAACCGATCTCGTAAATATCATCAGCGGAGGGCTCATCCTTGGTCGCCGCTTTCTGGGCCGCCAGCATGATGCTTTTGCCCTGCTCCATCGCCGCCTCGAGCGCCTTGATCGATTTGGGTCGACCAACGAACAAGGGGATCACCATATGCGGGAAGACCACCACATCGCGCAAAGGCAGCAGCGGCAGCTGGGTGGGTTCGTTGGAGGGATCTGTGATCGTCATGACGCGCCTTTAAATGAATGCTTTGTTGCATGTTGGCGCAAAGACCGGAAAAGCAAGGCCTGAACGCAACGCCAAGGACCTAATCCTACCCTGAGGCACCAGAAAATCTGCTGATAACCTGCCTCGGACCGGTGTTCTTTCACAAGAATCGGCCGAAACAGGCATTTCATGACGCCTTTTGGGGGAAAAAGAACGAAAAAAGCCACGCGAGAGGGTTTTCCCGGTGGCTTTTCAGTGGAAGCCCTGATGATTGGAATTGATTGTACTGCGTTTGTTCAGAAATCGTCGCTGAATCGCTGTTATTCAGCAAGAAATTGCGAGTTTGTCAGGCTATTTGGCCTTATTTTGCGCCAGATACCTTGGGCTGCTCGTGATAAATCAGTAGCGGCTTGGCGCCATTGGTGATGGTGTTCTCGTCGATGACAACCTTGGCGACGTTCTGCTCACTCGGCAGCTCGAACATCACATCCATAAGCGAATGCTCGACGATCGAACGCAGACCACGCGCGCCGGTCTTGCGCGCTAGTGCTTTCTTTGCGATGGCGTTCAGCGCGCCCGGTCTGACCTCCAGCTCGGCACCCTCCATCTCAAGCAGCTTGCTGTACTGCTTGATCAGCGCATTCTTAGGCTCGACCAGAATCTGAATCAGGGCATCCTCAGTCAATTCTGCCAAGGTCGCCACCACCGGCAAACGTCCGACCAACTCGGGGATCAGACCAAACTTGATAAGGTCTTCAGGCTCAACATCCTGCATCTTCTGACTGTCGGCACTGCCGCTCTTGCTTTTAACAGTCGCGGAGAAACCAATACCGCTTTTCTCGGAACGGTCGGAAATGATTTTGGCCAAGCCATCAAACGCGCCACCGCAGATGAACAAGATATTGGTGGTGTCGATCTGAACAAAATCCTGATTCGGATGCTTGCGACCACCTTGTGGTGGTACCGAGGCCATGGTGCCTTCAATCAGCTTCAGCAATGCCTGCTGTACACCCTCACCCGAGACGTCGCGCGTGATCGATGGGTTGTCTGATTTGCGGGAGATCTTGTCGATCTCATCAATGTAAACAATACCCTTCTGCGCTTTTTCAACTTCGTAGTTACAGTTCTGCAGCAGCTTCTGAATAATGTTTTCGACATCTTCACCGACGTAACCCGCCTCGGTGAGCGTGGTGGCGTCGGCAATCACGAAAGGCACGTTCAGCATGCGCGCCAGTGTTTGCGCCAGCAACGTCTTACCTGAGCCTGTGGGGCCAATCAGCAGAATGTTGCTCTTGGCGAGCTCGACTTCATCTTTTTTGCCGAGATGGCGCAGTCGCTTGTAGTGGTTGTATACCGCAACCGACAGCGTGCGCTTGGCTGGGTCTTGACCGATCACATATTGACCGAGCAAATCACAAATTTCTTGTGGCGTAGGTAAATCGGATTTAGGTGTGACAGTTTCGACCGATGACGCTTCATCGCGAATGATGTCATTGCAAAGATCGATGCACTCATCGCAAATGAAAACCGACGGACCCGCAATCAGTTTTTTTACTTCATGCTGGCTCTTGCCGCAGAATGAGCAATAGAGCAACTTCTCGCCGCTGGATGACTTCTTCTCGGACATGGCTGTCTAAAACCGTGAATATGCCGGGATCTTACCTGTGAAAGCGGATTCCGTCACCCATATGCGGGGTAACCTGAGGCTAGGTCAGCTGGCCATCAGCCCCTGATCGCCCACCGCTTTTTGAGCCAAAACGGCAATATTATTCATTTGAAAACGCTGCCTGCCCCAATCAAGCCAGCGACCTCAGCATGACTGACCCTAGCTACGGTGCGTCAGCACCTTGTCGATCATGCCGTACTCCACCGCCTGTTCAGCTGACATGAAGTTGTCGCGATCGGTGTCCTTGGCGATCTGATCGATGCTCTGACCGGTTTTCTCGGCAAGAATCATGTTGAGCCGCTCGCGCAAATACAAAATTTCTCGCGCTTGAATTTCGATGTCAGCCGCCTGCCCGGACGCACCGCCCAGAGGCTGATGGATCATGATGCGCGAGTTGGGCAAGGAGAAACGCTTGTCCTTGGCACCCGCCGCCAGCAGGAAAGCGCCCATCGACGCTGCAAGACCGGTACAGAGGGTAGAGACGTCCGGTTTGATGAACTGCATGGTGTCGTAGATCGCCAGGCCGGCCGAGACCGAGCCACCGGGTGAATTGATGTAGAGCGAGATGTCCTTGTCCGGATTTTCGCTTTCCAAAAACAGCATCTGCGCCACCACCAGATTGGCGGTGTGATCATTCACCGGCCCCACCAGAAACACCACCCGCTCTTTCAACAAGCGCGAGTAAATGTCGTAGGCGCGCTCGCCGCGGCCGCTCTGCTCGATCACCATCGGCACCATGCCGAGCATGTCAGTGTCGAGGGCGGACTTGCGATGAAAATCAGTCATGGTGGTTCCTGTGTTGGGAGATTGATCGATCAGGCGTTCATCAGTTCATCAAACGGCACCTGCTTCTCGGTGACCTTGGCCTTCGACAGCACATAGTCGACGACATTTTGTTCAACCACCATCGCCTCGACATCGGCCAGCCGGTTGCGGTCAGTCAGGTAGTGGTTCACGACTTGCTGCGGGTTTTCGTAGGCTTTGGCAAAGTCATCTATCCAGGCACGTACCTGTTCACCGGTGGCTTGCAGCGCGTTGGCCTTGACCAGCTCCGACATGATCAGACCAATGCGCACACGGCGCTCGGCCTGCTCGTTGAACATGTCAGGGGAGATCGGCAGATCTTGCATTTGAATACCGCGCTGACGCATGTCTTGACGCATGAACTCGGCCAGGCGCTCAGCATCTTGCTCGAGCAACGTTTTCGGTACCTCTAAATCAACCACCTTCACCAAGGCATCCAGCACACTGGTCTTGGTTTTGGCCTTGATACGGTTGCCGACTTCGCGCTCCAGGTTGGCGCGAATATCGTCGCGCATTTGTTGCAGATCACCACCCGCCACGCCCAAGGTCTCGGCGAAATGACTGTCAATGTCGGGCATATGCGCCCACTCGACCTTCTTCAGCGTGATGGTGAATTCAGCAGTCTTACCAGCGACTTCCTTGCCGTGATAATCCTCAGGGAAAGTGAGCGGGAAAGTTTTAGACTCACCCTGCTTCATCCCCAGCACCGCGTCTTCGAACTCTTTCAGCATCTGGCCTTCGCCCAACAGGAAGGGAAAGTCCTCGCCCTTGCCACCGCTGAACTCGACACCATCGATCTTGCCCACGAAATCAATCGTGACCCGATCGCCATTGTGTGCGGATGCATCCGGGCCACCGTCGCCGTGCTCGCCTGCCTCGCCCTTGGTGTGGTAATGCACACGTTGGCGACGCAGGATATCGATGGTTTTATCGATCTCGGCTTCGGTCACCTGCGCCGTACTTTTTTCCACTTCGATACCAGCCAAATCACCCAGCTTCACCTCGGGATAAATCTCGAAGGTGGCCTGGAACACCAACGCACCATCAACCTGCTCGTCGATTTTCGGTTCGATGCGCGGGAATCCGGCGACGCGCAGGTTGTGATCTGCAGTGACATCGCTGAAAGCACGGCCGACCTTGTCGTTCAGCACTTCGCTCTCCACCATCGCGCCGAACTGCGCCGCCACCATTTTCAGCGGTGCCTTACCGGGGCGGAAGCCCGGAAACTTCGCGGTACGCGCGCGCACTTTGAGTCGCTTCTCGACCTCTTGATTGACTTCGGCCAATGGCACGGTCAGCGTAATGCGGCGCTCGAGTTTTTCCAGGGTTTCAACAGCAGTTGCCATGTGCATCGTCCAAAAAGGTTAAACAAGTTGTCTGGTGCGAGGAGGGGGACTCGAACCCCCACACCATTGCTGGCGTCAGGACCTAAACCTGGTGCGTCTACCAATTTCGCCATCCTCGCGGCAACGAACCAGCGTCAATCACCCGGTTCGTTTCAAGAAATGCAAAGGGCGACCGTGCGTCAAAGCGGTCGCCCTGCGTCGCCATGGTAGTGGCTGTTTGACTTCAGCCCGAGATTTTACTTTAAATCCGCTTCACTCTGAACCAAGCTGCATACAGCGCGGGCAGGAACAACATGGTCAGCAAGGTGGCCACCACCAGACCACCCATAATCGCCACCGCCATCGGCCCCCAGAACACTGAGCGCGACAGCGGAATCATCGCCAGCACCGCAGTCGCCGCCGTCAGCGAGATCGGCCTGAAACGGCGCACAGCCGAGCCAACAATGGCGTCCCAAGCAGGTATGCCCGCGGCGATATCCTGCTCGATCTGGTCGATCAGGATCACCGAGTTGCGGATGATCATGCCAAACAGCGCAATCACACCCAGCTGCGCCACGAAGCCGAACGGCCGCTGCAGCAACAGCAGCGCCAGCGCCGCGCCGGCTATGCCCAAGGGCCCGGTCAGAAACACCAGCAAGGAGCGCGAGAAACTATGCAGCTGCAGCATCAGCAAGGTGAACACAATAAAGATCACCAAAGGCACATTCGCTGCAATCGCTGCTTGCGCCTTGCCGCTGTCGGCGATCGCGCCGGCCAGTTTGACCGTATAGCCTGCGGGTAGCGTAGCCCGTATCGGTGCCAGCAACGGATCGATCTGCGCAGATACGGTCGGTCCCTGAACACCATCGACGACATCAGACTGCACCGTGATCGACCAATCACGCCCCTCGCGCCACACCACGCCCGGCTCCCACACAAAGCGCGGCGTCGCCAGCTGAGACAAAGGTACCGCGCGCCCGGTACCGGTGGGAATGCTGACGTTGCTCAGGGCTGAAATTGTCGAGCGCTCATCCACCGGTTGCCGGATCACGATATCGATCAGCCTGTCGTTTTCTCTGAACTGACCGATCGTGGTACCCGACAAAATCGTGTTCGCGGCCTGCATCAGCGCCTGCGAGGTCAGCCCCAGCGCGCGTAACTTGGCTTGGTCTACATCGATACGCAGTACCTTGACCGATTCATTCCAGTTGTCATTCACGCCGACGGCATTCGGG